>CAYTLV010000045.1:0-10277 GCA_964438445.1 uncultured bacterium
GAACGTGTTGAATCAGAAGAAGAAGGTAAATATTGTCTGGATTGGTTCATGTGTTTGAAGAAAGATAAATAACAAAGTTAGCCAACATTTCGTTTTTGTTCTTATAATAAGGGCTGTTTCTAACAGCCCTTTTCTATGAAATATTAAAATAATAATTGTTTGAAAACTAGTATAATTATACTACCATTACAGTATAAAATATAAATTCGCATAGCGGGATTATTATCAACATTATGTTTTTTCGATAGAATACAAAAAGAATTAATTCATTTTGTAAAAAAGGAAATTTCAATGTGTAGAAAATTTATCAGCTTATTTAGTCGATTTGTTATTATGGGTTTATTGGGTTCATTTTGGCTTGTTGCAGCTATTCCAACCATTACATCTTTTACACCGCTTTCGTGCCCTCCGGATTCCTTTGTTACCATTACCGGCACCAATTTTAGTATAGCACCATCAGAGAATATTGTTTGGTTTGGTGCTGTACAGGCAAAAGTGAGTTTAGCTACGACAACATCTTTAACGGTCAAGGTTCCTTATGGTGCTAATGCTGCTCCTATTACCGTAACGGTAGACAATCTAACGGCAAGCTCAGGATTGTTATTTCTCAGTACGGTCTACGCTGATGCCGTTTCCGAAACATCATTTTCGGACTACAATCAATTCAATGGTCCTCGTGGTGCTGCAGTTTCAACGGTAGGTGATATTGATGGTGATGGTAAGCCAGATGTATTGGCATGTAGATACGCTTCGACTTATTTAGATATTTATAGGAATATGTCTATTCCCGGAATACCAATCTTGACAAAAGTTCTGGAAAAGAGCTTACCATTAGATTGTTATGATGTAAGAATGGCCGATATAGATGGGGACGGAAAAATCGATATCATCGCATCCTCTTATACTGGTGGCACAAGCACAAGTACCTTTTATCTCTCAATATTAAGGAATACTAGCTCGTTCGGATCCATAAGTTTTGATGCACCTTATCAAGTTCAAGTCAGCGACGGTGGCCCCGGTCCGACACTTGCCGTTGCAGATGCGGATGGAGACGGCAAGACCGATATATTTGTTGGTACTAATTATTCAAAAATATATGTTTTTAAGAATCTTTCAACCCTCGGCACGCTTTCCTTGGATGAAGCTATTATCTTAAATAAATTGTTTACTTTAATATCAGATATAGAAGTTCAAGATCTCAATAATGATGGCAAGCCTGACATTGCTTGTGCTAATCCTTCAGGTGGTGATGATGGCGAACTACTTGTTTTTGCCAATACAAGTAGCGGAGGAACCATTTCATTCAATACGAACTATTCCTATGCAACACCTGAGGGTTGTATATTGTTGAAATTGGGAGATTTCAACAATGACAATTATCTGGATGTGTTGATGATAAGTACATGGGAAAATGAGGTTTATATTTTTAGGAACAATTCTGGTTTTTCTTTCGCAATACAAGATATTTATCACGCTGGAGTTGAGATATACGACGATTGTGGGATTGGCGACGTTGATGGCGATGGCAAATTGGATTTCTCTTTTGTTCATAATGGTTCACTTAAGGCACCTGCCATTTTCAGGAATACTACCAGCGGAAGTAGTTTTTCATTTAATTGGTACTTTCCGGATCTCCCCATGCCGCATCAAAGCGAAAATTCAGTCGATATTATTGATATGGATCTGGATGGTAAAGCGGATCTGGTTGGTATTTATAATAATGATGGTATTGCTATCATATTAAACCAAACTAACGCCCCGGGAGAATTTTCAGCATCTCCATCGTCTCTGGCATTCAATTATCCTGTGGGTACTCCGCAATCTAGTACGATCACTGTCAGCAATACAGGTGATGCAGTTCTATCAATTACTTCCATTGTTTCTGATAATCCCGATCTTTCCATAAGTCCTACAAGTGCAGATATTGGTATCGGTGAAGATACAGTTTTTACTATAATCCCTACCGTTGATACGGAAGGAGAAAAAACGGCAACGATCACTTTTACAGATATTACCCCTAATGGTCACTCTAGAACAAATGAGATAGAAGTATCTGCAACGGGAGTATTTTGTGCACAGGAAGATGCTGGGAATGCCATTAATTTTGATGGGATTTCATCCTATATACACATTCCGCATCCAGACCAACCGACTTCCTATACTATTGATATGTGGGTAAAACCTTCAGCGATCCGCTTACAGAGTATTTTTGTCAGGACCGGCAATGCTGGTCCGCTATCATCGTTTTCCCATAATCTTTACATGACAGCCGACGGGCATTTTGCCCATTATACTTACGATCAATGGAGTGCCTTGGGCGTTACTGTTATTGGGACAACGGTTGCAGAATTGGATACTTGGTATCATGTTGCCATTACGGCAGAAAATAATGGGGTCATAAGACTATTTGTCAACGGTATCGAAGAAGGGACACCTGCAAGCATTGTCAGTATTTGGATCGGAGGTGTTTATTACCATATCGGCGATAACCGCGATGGGGGCCATGCGCGTTTTAAAGGGGTTGTAGATGAGGTTAAGATTTGGGATTCGCAACTAACACAGAACCAAATTCGGACTCATTACGGTTCACTTGCGGGCATTGAATCTGGACTGATTGCTTATTGGCGAATGGATCGGAACGTTGGGACTATTCTAGGCGATGCAACGGGCAGGGGTTATCCCGGCCAGTTGATAAACAACACACGGTTGACATCTACGGCACCGGCAACCATGCCTGTTTTAGCAGTTTCTCCGGGAAATATTGATTTTGAGAATGTACTTATCGGCAGAAGCTCACAGATGGAAATATCAATCCTCAATGATGGAGGCAGTTTTCTGCATCTAGAAGAGGGAAGGATTACCAATAATCAGTTTTCGATCTCACCTACTATGCATGCACAAATTCTTAATTCGTCTGAATCGGAAAGCTATACACTAACCTTTACCCCAACGGCATCCGGAATTCAGTCCGGAACGATAATTTATCCGAACAATATGGATGATAGCACACTGACGGTTAGTGGTACGGGACAATTCCTATCTCAATCTAACGGTGGCAACATGCTTACCTTTAACGGAAGCAATCAGTATTTGCAAGCCGATCTTGCTATAACTGCAACGGATAATATTACTATGGAAGCATGGGTAAATTGGGAGGGGCAGAGTGGCAGTCCGGGTATTTTGTATCACGGATCTTCCGGTAGTAGTGGTTACGGGATTTTTCTATCCGAAAGTGCCTCACCCTGTCAAAGTATTACGATCCTTTGCGGCGGGAAAGGATATGTAACATCTTCCACCCAACTTTCGACAAACTCCTGGCATCATGTAGCGGCTGTAAGAGATAATGGGGTTTGGAAACTTTATTTGAACGGCGAGGAAAAAAATCTGACCAATACTAATATTGTCCCCAATACACCGACGAATATTTTGAATATCGCTTCTTTATCCGTTGGTACGCAATTGTTTAAAGGATCAGTTGATGAAGTTCGGATATGGAATGTTGCCCGGTCCCAAAACCAGATCCAGTCCAGTTATGCCTCTTTGGCCGGCAATGAAAGCGGGCTTGCCGGTTATTGGCGTATGGACGAAGGCAGCGGCAGTACGACCGGAGATGGAAGCGGGCATGAAAAAACCGCCACCTTGATCAATTCTCCTGCATGGGGAAGCTCAACAGCACCCGTGACAGCGCCGCTGTGCTTACTTTCAACAACGGAACTTGATTTTGGGACTATAGAAGTAGGTCAGACATGTTCTCTGAGTGTAGAAATGAGCAATACGGGAGGTAGTATTTTAAATGTTAATTCAATAACTAAAGACCACGATGATTTTAGTGTTACTCCTGTAACTGTAGCGATCCTCGATGAACAAGAAACTTTTACCGTTACCTTCACACCAACAACGGAAGCATCGTTTTCGGGTAATATCTCTTTTATGGATAATAGTACGGGATCACCGCATACAGTTTTATATTCTGCTACTTCGGTCAGTGAGGGAGCACTTCCCATCACACTTGCATCTTTTCTTGCCGAAGAACAGAATGGGTCTGTGCTTTTGAAATGGACAACGGCATCTGAAACTGAAAATCTTGGATATGTGCTAGAGAAAAGTACAGGTGAAGAGCAAGATTGGGAGCGTGTGGTGGATTATATGTCCGATACAACTTTGTCAGGTCATGGCACAACGACTGAAAATAATTTCTATGAATACAGTGATAAGAGCGTTCAGCCTGGTTGTACTTATCAATACCGTTTGGGTGATATGGACTATAATAATACGATTACTTGGCATGATGTAGCGGAGATCACTATGGATGGGGAAGTGGCTCAGATACCCGAAGAGTTTGGACTGCAAATGGCTTACCCTAATCCCTTTAATCCGATACTGACGATCCGTTATGGTTTGACCGAGGAAGCACAGACAACAGTGAAAATCCTGAACCTGCGCGGGCAAATAGTTAGCATCTTGGAAAATACTCTCCAACAGGCAGGCAGTTATGGGCTCCAATGGCAGGCAGATGTTTATCCTTCAGGAATATATTTTGTTCAAGTTATTTCTGGCGAGAAGCGCGACTTGCGGAAAGTGTTGTTGGTAAAATAAGAGCAATCAAATCTTTGACAAAAGACCGTCGAAAGACGGTCTTTTATTTTTATATACAAAAGTAGTAATGATATTTTATATATAATTGATAATTAGGGGATTATAAAAAAAAGCTTTTGATGTTCCTATACTAAGTGTATCTTTACAAAATAATGTAAATATGAATGCTTCTGATACTGAACAATGTTTTCGTTATATATTTATAATTTGAAAATACACAATAATTTTGAAAAGGATTAGGTGTTATTATGAGCTCAAAAAAATTCAATTTTAGCCCCACTTTATTTTTAACTATTCTTTTAATACTTATTCTACCCAATAATATAATTGCTGAAGATTTTCAACAATCACAGACATGGTATGGAAATATTATTCGAGAACTTGAACAAAGAGAGTATTACATCACAAATTCTATTGATGATAATATGTATCAATCTCCCAATCGCGCACAAAATTTACGTTTTAAGTATTACTCGAATGGTTTCATGGCGCAGCCGAGATCGACAAAAATAGCTCAATTCGATCTCAACGACCACTCGATTTTAGATTCGGATAAAACATACAGATATATCCAAGATTGGCAGATCAATTTAACATTGGCAGGATATGGGGAAGAATCCGATCTAAAAGAATTTTCAGGGACAGATCTTATTGTAGATGAAAATTATGCTTCGATAGAAGATGATCACATGATAATAGAGTACCTGAATAATGAAAAAGGGATGCGACAAAATTTTATTTTAAAAGAAAAGTTAAAAGGTAATGATCACCTAGGACTTATAATTAATATCGAGACAAATCTTGTAATGGCGATTTCTGATCAAGCGATATCCTTTTCCGATCAGAATGGCGAAGAAAAACTTCGATATAGCAGTTTAAAAGTATGGGATGTAAATAATTTACCTCTTGAAGCTAACTTTGAAAAAATCAGTTCGAATACGTTTGCCATTATTGTTCATGATGAACAAGCCGCTTACCCAATAACCATTGATCCATTGTCTACATCAGCAGATTGGTCTAAAGCAGGGGGGCAAGCATCTGCTAATTTCGGGTTTTCTGTTGCTACAGCCGGTGATGTGAATGGAGATGGATACTCGGACATCATAGTCGGAGCTCCGTATTATGACAATGGCTATTCCGATCATGGTGTTGTATTTGGATATTACGGTTCTGAATCAGGACCATCAACCACACATGATTGGTTAGTAGGAACCAATCAGAAGACTGACGCACATTTTGGGTTTTCCGTATCTACAGCGGGAGATATAAATGGAGATGGTTATTCGGATGTTATCATTGGAGCACCGGGTTGTGAGAATGGCCAAACTGATGAAGGAATTGTCTATATATATCATGGTTCAGAGTCCGGACTTACGTCATATAGCACTTATCAGCGAGAGGTAAATCAAGCCTCTGCACAATTCGGATTTTCTGTATCAACTGCAGGTGATGTGAACGGGGATGGCTATTCGGATATAATCGCTTCAGCTTTGTATTATGATGGTGGCCAAACTGATGAAGGGAAAGTATTTGTATATCATGGATCACCATCCGGGCTTTCCTCTACACCTGATTGGGATCAAGAGCTTAATCAGGCATATGCACAATATGGTTTTGCGGTATCAACCGCCGGTGATGTGAACGGTGACGGTTATTCTGATGTGATAGTAGGAGCTCCTTATTATGATAACGCACAAGTAGATGAAGGGCAGGTTTTCGCTTATTATGGATCAAGTGGCGGTTTAGCATCAGACTGGAGTTGGTATAAACGATCTAATACGGCCAATGCGAGATTTGGTTTTTCCGTCTCGACTGCAGGTGATGCAAATGGTGATGGTTACTCTGATGTACTAGTGGGAACACCCTATTGGAACAATGGAATGGCCGCTATGTATATGGGTACAAGTGGAGGCATATATGATGTACCAATATGGGGTCCCTCCGAAGGCACAACATGGATTAGATTTGGTTATTCTCTTGCTTGTGCGGGAGATATTAATGGTGATGGCTATTCAGATGTCATCGTAGGTGCACCGGAGTACAGTGATGGGCAAACTTATGAGGGACGTGCTTATGTTTATTATGGTAATTCATCGGGAGCATCAAGTACAGCAGACTGGACTGTTGAAAGTGATCAAGCCAATGCATATTTGGGACAATGTGTCGCAACAGCCGGTGATGTCAATGGCGATGGATTTTCAGATGTGATCGTTGGAGCACCAAACTATGATGATACTCAAACAGACGAGGGGAAAGCATATTTATATTTCGGATCAGCAGAGGGTCCCTCCGCAGATCCGAATTGGAGTAAAGTTAGCAATGTTGCAAATGCACGCTATGGTTATTCTGTAGCTAATGCAGGAGATATAAATGGCGATGGATATTCGGATGTTATTGTAGGGTCGCCTTATTGGGGAAATGGCTTAGCTGCTTTATATTTAGGTTCTTCCACAGGTGTGAATTCAGTTCCGGATTGGGGTATGAATGGTTCTGAATCAGATGAAAAAAACGGTTACTCTGTTTCAACCGCGGGTGATGTCAATGGGGACGGATATGATGATATCATAGTTGGCGCACCCAATTTGCTAAATGGAGTGGACCGCTATGGAAGGGTATATGTTTATTTTGGATCATCCACGGGAATCTTAGAAAATGCATGGATTTTTAGAGGTTATAATCAAAGTAATAACGCTTCAGCTCAATACTTTGGTTACTCTGTCTCAACCGCAGGAGACGTTAATGGTGACGGATACTCGGATATAATAATTGGACAACCTTATCATGACAATGAAAATATCTATGATAGAGGGTTGGCTATTGTTTATTATGGGGCGTCAAGCGGTTTTCAAGATGGTGGAAAATTTATTTACAGGGGAGCTGATTCTGATTCACGTGTTGGTGCATCCGTTTCAACGGCAGGGGATGTGAATGGTGATGGATTCTCAGATTTTATCGTGGGAGAAATGTCACTGGCAACGCTTTATTATGGGACAAAGGAAACATTATCCAATACTCCTGCTTGGAGTTTCAATGGTTGTAGTCCTGGTCTGTCTGATGTACAAATGGTTTCAAACGCAGGTGATATAAATGGCGATGGGTATTCGGATGTTATTGTTGGTGCTCCCTTCTACACTAATGGACAGTCAAATGAAGGTAAGATATATATATTTCATGGTTCTTCATCCGGACTTTCAGTTTCTCCCGATTGTGAGATCGAAGGCAATATTACTAGTCAACTTTTTGGCTACTTTGTATCAACAGCAGGTGATGTAAATGGCGATGGATATTCTGATGTGATCATAGGTGCCCCAGGCTATACAAATGGAGAATCTGATGAAGGCCGAGCTTATTTATATTATGGTTCTCCTGATGGATTAATCACGACACCGGCATGGTATACTAAGGAATTAAATGTCAATTGTGCAAGTTTAGGGTTTTCCGTATCTACAGCGGGAGATGTGGATGGAGATGGCTTTTCTGACCTCATCGTGGGAGCAGACGGTTTTTTTGACGGTCAAAGTTTTGAGGGCTTAGCAATAATATATTACAGTAATAGTAAAACAGGTCCACAGAGTCATTTGCAACAATGTCAGATCAATTCAGTAACGCATATTGGGCCGCATGGTGTTGCATCAACTGAAGGAGAAGTGCGATTTTGCGCAAATGGGAAAAGCCCATATGGTCGTGCAGATGGAAAGTTTATTTACGATTATAAGGAAACTGGTATCGCATTTGGAGCAAATGTCAGTCAATCGGGTTCTCAATCATCGTACTCTGACTTGGGCTCAACGATTACGGGTGTTGAACTGACTGAGGATGTTAGCGGTATAACTGCTGAGAAAAGCTATAGGTGGCGCGCACGAATTAAATACAATCTCGTGAACAATCCGTATCAAAGTTATGGCCCTTGGCGATATTTTTCAGCCTGTCAACCCGAATCGTTTGCAAGTTTTAAGTCAAGCTCTTTAGCTGATGAGGCCCCTCTTCCCATCACACTTGCATCTTTTCTTGCCGAAGCACAAAATGGATCTGTGTTTTTAAAATGGACAACGGCATCTGAGACTGAAAATCTTGGATATATTTTAGAGAAAAGTACAGGTGAAGAGCAAGATTGGGAGCGTGTGGTGGATTATATGTCCGATACAACTTTGGCAGGTCATGGCACAACGACTGAAAGCAATACCTACGAATACAATGATAAAAATGTCCATCCCGGTTGTACTTATCAATATCGTCTCGCCGATGTGGATTATAATAATATGATTACTTGGCATGATGTAGTGGAGATCACCATGGATGGGGAAGTGGTTCAAATACCCGAAGAGTTTGGACTGCAAACGGCTTACCCAAATCCTTTCAATCCGACCCTGACCGTGCGCTATGGGTTGACCGAGGAAGCTTATACTAATGTCCATATATTAAATTTGCGCGGACAAAAGTTAGCAATTCTGCAAAGTGCAAATCAAAGTCCCGGGACATATGAAGTAACTTGGCAGGCGGGAGATGCTGCCTCGGGTGTTTACCTTGTTGAGGTGGTTTCAGGTGAGAAGAGGGATTTGAAGAAGGTATTGTTAACGAAATAGTATAAATTATAGATCGTAGAGACACACCATGGTGTGTCTCTACGATTTTATCATTTTATAATGAGACACGCCATGGCGTGCCATTTATGTTTCTGACTATTTGGTAACTAGCAACATACAAAATAAATAACTTGTAATCTCATCATTTTGCTTATAAATTTCTCCATCATAAATAATAATGTTGTCTGTTTCAGACCATAGAAATGTTTTTAAATTTGTTTGTCAATCCTAAGGAAGCCAGTCATGAAAAAGAAAACAGTCAATTCTGAAGAAAAGCTGTTATTAACTAAGATCGCAGGATATTCAACTTTAGTCGGTGTAGCAATGCTTTTGTCACCGTCGGCAGCTAAGGGAGATATCGTCTATGTTAATCCGGCAGATATTACCATTAGTTTAACTAGCTCTTTTTATAATGTTGATCTTAACAGTGATGGTGAAGCAGATATTAGATTTGAGAATGATAATTTTAATACCAGTTCGTCATATAGTATGTCTGTACAGTATAATACTACATCCACAACAACAACTGGTGGGGGTATAACCTCAACCTATGATATAGGTTATTCATATTATAATTATAATTATGGGAGCTCACGATTATACTTAAATTCGGTAAATAGTAATTCGGTCATAACTTCAAGCAGTTCTGTTGTTCCTATTGGCTCGGGTATTACTTTGACAAATAACGGTAATTGGCAAAACGGTAGTACTTTCACTTTGGCACAACAATACAATAACACCAGTTCTGTAACAACATATCAGGGTAGCTATAATATTAGCAGTAGTTCCCAGGCAGATGGTCCTTGGGCACCTACTGTAAGTAATAAATATATCGGGATTAAATTTGACATAGACGGTGATGATCATTTGGGCTGGGTCAGAATAAGTGTTATCTGTGCTCCCGGTGATTCAAAGATCATCATACATGATTGGGCCTATGAAAGTGTAGCAGGGGCAAGTATAACGACCGGTGCAACCGAAACTCCCACACCCATCGAATTATCGAATTTTACTGCTATGGAAGAAAACGGCGCGATCCGATTGAACTGGGAAACTGCTTCGGAAACCGAGAATAGCGGTTATGTTATTCAGAGAAAA
>CAYTLV010000046.1:0-10218 GCA_964438445.1 uncultured bacterium
ACATCCGGTCAGCTTTCGGATACCAGCGGTGCTGCAACAGCTTTGGATTCAACTGTCATGCGCCAACTTACAACTTTTACCAGTACGCTAACTCCCGGTTTAGATTCGCCATGGGATTTTGTTTATCATTATTATGACGATACGGGTAATGAAGATCTTTGGGATATGGATACCAGTGCAACGCTTAATGATGGTTATCCTTTTCTCTTCTGGGAAAATGCCGGTCTTGTTTCTCTATCAGATCCCGAAGTAAGTATAGCCGAACAAGATATCCCACATAAATTTGCGCTCTTGCCCGCCTACCCCAATCCGTTCAATCCTAAAACAGTAATCAGGTTGCACTATGCAGAAAACTGCAATTCTGTGATCAATATTTATAATGTTCAGGGAATTCTAGTCGAAAAATTATTTAATGGATCTATTGAAGCGGGAAGTTACGAATTGATCTGGGATGCAAGTGATATGCCGAGCGGTGTATATATTGTGAGAATGGTAGCGGGAAGTTTTGTTGGATCGAAAAAAGTCGTTTTATTAAAATAATTCAAAAAGGGTTCAGAATTCCGAACCCTTGCGTTTTACGTCTCACGATTTACATTTCACGGAATAGATTCGCCATTTCAATAGCGTTTTGTACGGCATTCCAGCCTTTGTTTCCGGCTTTTGTTCCGGCGCGTTCCAGAGCCTGCTCAATGCTGTCTGTGGTGATCACACCAAAAATGACCGGTTTGCCGGTGTCTAGCGAGACCTTGGCTACACCTTTGCTAACTTCAGCTGCTACATAGTCAAAATGCGGGGTCGCACCTCGGATCACGGCACCCAAGCATACGACCGCATCATAATCTTTTGCCGCCATTTTATTCGCTACTAACGGAATCTCAAAAGCTCCCGGTACCCACGCTACATGAAGATCATCTTCGTTTCCGCCGTGACGGATAAAACAGTCTTTTGCCCCGGATAATAATTCTTTGGTGATCAGGTCGTTAAAACGTGAAATCACAATACCTAACTTAATCCCTTTTGCTTGCAAATTTCCTTCAAAATGCTTCATTTATCTTTCCTTTCGTTTTTGCTATTATCTTTAAGGATCATGTGACCCATTTTGTCCCGCTTTGTTTCTAAGTAAAATTGATTGTTTTCAGTCGGAGGGATCTCGACCGGCACGCGTTCAACAACTTCCAGATCATAACCCGAGAGACCGATGATCTTCTTGGGATTATTAGTCATCAACCTCATCTTGCGAATTCCCAAGTCTTTAATGATCTGTGCACCCGCACCATAATCTCTTAAGTCAGGTTTGAAACCCAACTCAATATTCGCTTCGACCGTATCCAGTCCCTGGTCCTGAAGTTCATAAGCCATGATCTTATGTCGCAACCCTATTCCCCTGCCTTCTTGTCTCAAATAGATTAGGGCACCGTTTCCTTCTTCAGCGATCATTTTTAAAGCAGCATCCTTTTGTTCTCCACAATCACACCGTGCTGAGTGAAACACATCACCGGTAATACATTCCGAATGTACTCTGAGCAATGCCGGTTTTTCTGGATCAAAAGTGCCCATTGTGATGGCAATATGTTCTTTTCCGTCTAATTGATCTTTATAAAGTGTCAAATTGAATTCACCGAATTCATTGGGAAAACGAACTGATGTTTGTTTTTCAATATAGCGCTCTTTTCTGCGGCGATATTTGATCAAGTCGGCAATTGTAATGATCTTTATCCTGTGTGTTTTTGCAAACTCCATTAGTGCAGGTAAACGCATCATGGTCCCGTCGTTATCCATGATCTCGCACATCATGGCTACCGGTTCAATCCCGGCCAATCTACACAGATCAACCGATGCTTCGGTATGTCCGGTTCTTCTCAGAACCCCTCCCGGTTTGGCTACAATAGGGAAAATATGTCCCGGCCGACCCAGTTGTGAAGGTTTTGAAGTCTTATCGGACAATATCTCAAAGGTTTTGGCTCTATCGTAAGCCGAGATCCCCGTCGTGGTCCCTTCGACCGCATCCACGCTAACGGTAAAACCAGTCGTGTGAAGCGATGAATTGTGACTGACCATTGCATGCAAATCCAAACGTTTTCCGACCGCTTCATCCACTGCAGCGCAGATTAATCCACGTGCCTCTTTTGCGGCAAAATTAACCGATTCGGCCGTTATGAATTCTGCGGACTGGATCACATCACCTTCGTTTTCTCGCTGCGGATCGTCGACAACGATCAACATTTTACCTTGTTTAAAATCCTGAATGGCTTCTTCTATGGTGTTAAAATTAGATTCATCAACAAACTCTTCGTTCTTCATAGTTCATATCCCCATGACATTAAGGTTGTTTTGTTTAGTTCTTTATTGTGTGTTAAATGTTTTAAAACATATTTACCAATAATATCGGTTTCGACATTAACCCTTTTCCCGGGTTTCAATTCATGTAAATTTGTATGTGAAAAGGTATAAGGGATCACGGCAACGGAAAAACCCTTTCGGTTTACTGAAGTTAGTGTCAGTGAAATACCATCCACCGCAATACTTCCCTTTTCAACTATCATTTTTGTTATTGTTTCCTCACACGTAAAATGCATGTCTGCACTTGCTCCACGACGTTCGGTTGAGCTCAGTACGGCCCGTCCATCCACATGTCCCTGCACAAGATGACCGTCTATGCGTTCATTGAGTGACATACCGCGTTCTAGATTGACCTGTGTCCCTTTGGTCCAGTTCTTCAAGGTGCTGCGCTCAGCAGTCTCTCGAACAGCATCCACAGCACATCCATTTGGACGTAATTCCGCTACGGTTAGACATATCCCGTTGACTGCGATCGAATCATCCACATTAATGCTGTCTCTCAGTATTGGGCATGATATGTGAACACGGTATCCGCTATCCGTTTGACGAATCATTTCGATTATTCCGCTCGCTTCTATGATCCCTGTAAACATCTATTATCCTTAAGTATTATTAACGGTTGAAAAAAATTTAACAACACCGGTAAAATGCATATCCGGTCCACTTTGCTTCCACGTACTTTCGATGAATTCCAAAGAATGATCCATAGCACGAGGCGGGATCTCCATCATGCGGATCCCTTTTCCGATCAATTTTGCTGCAATGAATATCTCAAGACGATCTATGCATCCCAACTCAGCCAGTATGCTTTGCAATCTGCCTCCGCCTTCGACCAATATGGATTGTATTTCTTGCTCTCCCAATTGTCTCAAGCCATCTTCAAGTCCCGAATTTCCCAATTTATCCGTTTCAATGATCTGAGTCCCGTTTTGTCTCATGTTATATTTCCACACCGGCGTACTGTGCGGACCTGTAATGATGGTGGTTGGAACTTCTTTTGCACTGCGGATCATTTTAAATCGATCCGGTAATACACCTTCGGGATCATAAGCCACTCTCAAGGGATGTTCACCTTCGGCATCCCGGACAGTTAGTTCGGGATCATCGGCAAAAACCGTCCCTACTCCGACAAGAACGGCGTCTGCATTCGCACGCATCTCATGAACGATCTTTCTGGATTCCGCAGAACTGATCCATTTTGATTGTCCCTGCTCATCCGCTATATACCCATCCAGGGTAATCGCAGATTTCACAATGATATAGGGAAAATTCTCTGTCATCATTTTAATAAATGGCTGATTCAATGCGGCACATTCATCTGCCAGAACATTGCTGATAACCTCAATCCCGGCCGCCTGGAGTTGACGGATACCCTTGCCCGCGACCTGCGGATTGGGATCTTCCATGCCAATAATGACTTTTTTGATCCCGGATGCAATGATCAAATCTGTGCAAGGCGGTGTTTTACCGGTATGACAGCAGGGCTCAAGGGTTACGACCATGTCGCAACCTTCAAGGTTTTTTCCGGCATCTTGAATAGCATTTACTTCTGCATGGGGTCCGCCGTAATTTGCATGAAATCCGCGGCCTATGATTTCTCCATTGCGAAGGACCAAAGCACCTGTACGCGGATTAGGTGAAACACGCTGTGATCCGGTCTCTGCCAGATGGATCGCTTCAAGCATTAACTTCTCTTCAGATCCGATGATTTTCTTGTCCATAAAAAAATCCCCTATAAGTCGGGGAAGAAAGGTTTTTGTATGTAATTATCTTCTCTCATCCGGACTATACCGTCGGCGACTGAATTTCACAGTCTCAATCCGTCTATTGACAGACTCGCGGGCTTTCACCGCCGGTAAGGATATTCTCCCTTCCCCGAAGACAATCAAATATATTATAAAGTGACTTAACTCGCAATGTCTTTATTTTCACAGAAAACAATAAAACACGCTGTGTGATTCTCTCAGATTTTGCGAACATGGTTTAGCAAAAAAAACAAATCCTCTGCCTTTTCACTTATCACTTCTCATTAGGAATTTTGAAATGACGTTCTTAGATTATGTCATTGATTATATGTAATTAACAATAGAGTGCACAAAAGGATCGACAATTGTCTCCTATTCATGTTGCTTCGCAGTTGAATTGGATGCTATTGTCATTTTTGTTTTCAGGAAAGGTCAGAACATGAAAGTCATTACAATTGCATTAGGCGGTAACGCACTGGGAAAGACACCAGCCGAGCAACAGGAAAATATCGCAAAGGCTGTCCCCTCATTAGTGGACCTCATTACTCAGGGACATAAAATTATTCTAACACATGGTAATGGGCCTCAAGTCGGAATGATCTATAAATCATTTGAATTTGGCGCAACTAACGGTGATAAGATCGCCCGTATTGATCTACAGGAATGTACAGCCATGAGTCAAGGTTATATCGGCTATCATTTACAGCAAGGTATCAAAAAAGAACTGCGTCGACTGGATATGCCATGGCACGTATCAACGGTTGTCTCTCAGGTGGAAGTGGATCCAAATGATCCAAGTTTTAACAAGCCCACAAAACCCATTGGTGATTTTTATACTGAAAAGGAAGTCAAAGCTTTCATGAAAGAAAATGCCGATCAAATATTCAAAGAAGATGCCGGGCGTGGCTGGCGTCGTGTAGTGGCTTCCCCCAAACCGATCTTTATTGTTGAACAAGATTCAATATTAAACCTGCTCGACCATAAATTTATTGTTATTACTTGTGGAGGAGGAGGCATCCCGGTCGTTAAAGATATTAACGGTGATTACCAGGGTGTTTCCGCTGTGATCGATAAAGATTTTTCCGCAGCTATGTTGGCCGATCTGGTTGAAGCGCATTATCTGTTTATCTTGACCGCCGTGGAATGTGTATCATTAAATTTTGGCACAAAAAAAGAAAAAAAGATTAAAGAAATGAGTTCTAAACAAGCGCGAAAATATATTAAATCAGGACAGTTTGCCGAGGGCTCCATGTTGCCCAAGATCGAGGCAGCTCTGCGCTTTGTAGAATCCGCACCCGGCAGAAAAACCGTGATCACTTCTCTTGAGAAGGCGCATTTAGCCATGGGTGGCGATGTGGGAACGGTGATATACAGTTGACATAATAACGATGAACTATAAACTATAAACTATAAATTCTTTTTAGCTGTGATAATGGACGATCTGAGGATTTTTAATAATTCTTGTGTATCAACCTCTATGCTATTGAATTGACTATCTTTAAGATATTTTGATTGTACTAATAAATTTAACCAAAAAATGCTTTCCGCGCATTCTTTTTGTGCAATACCGAGTTTATGAATAAAATCTTTTTTACTTTCAGCATTTTGGCCCTCAGTAATTAACGCCCCAATAGCTGTTCCACTTCTTAAAAGTTGTTTGCTCATGATATATTCTTTTTTGTCATTAATAAGAAATTTGTAAAGATTTACAATTCTCATAGCATAACTGAAGCTTTTATTGGCAAGAATATTTTTCTTTGAGTTCAGCAGATAGGTCATCATTCGCCTCTCTGTTTTGTGGAAATTACAAAAAAGAAGGCCATTGTAAAATTAGAAAAAAATACTTGTGATCCATATCACATTTTAAAATATTCGTTCATCGTTCATCGTTCATCGTTTATAGTTCTTAGTTATTTGTAATCGAATTCTTTAAAATAAAAATCAAGTTCTTTTCGAACGCGTTGTTTCTGTTCGGGTGATAATTCTTTGAAGACGTTCTTTTTATACCCTTTCACTTCTTCAAGATGCTTTTTGATCGCGGGTTCAACTTGCTTGAATTCAGGGAGACTTAATTCTTCATATATCTTTTTAACGGTTTCATAGGGTTTATCCGAAAGATCTTGATAAGGGACTTCGATCAGATTGCCTTCGGGGATCAAATGACGATCATCCAAATATTTTTGCAGCGTCTCGCGTGACATATACATGACAAGATCTTCGATCTCTTTATCCGATACATCATGAAAGAATTGTGTTCGGACAACTCTATCAAACATATGAAGTGTTGATAAGAAAACCGTATAAGGATCCCGGTGTAAAAAGACAAACTTTGCATGAGGAAAGAGTTCAAGCAATTCTTTGACACGACCTGTATTGTGAGGATTTTTGAGAAGTAATGGTTTCCGGTGGTTGTACAAAGAGATATTACGCAGCAAATAAATATAATCTCGCTGCCAGAGGCGTTTCTCGCGGACAGAAATACCTTTGAATACATTGTACTTATCAAAATACATGCGATTGCGAGGAAAGAAAAAAGTATGCATGCCTGTTCTGGAAGATATCATGCTAAAAGGTTGTTCTTCTTCAGCTGGATAGGTAGGACCTACCTTGATGTTATCCTGCAAGCGTTCTGACGGGAACAATGGCTTAGAGAGAAAGCGGACCACACGTTTACTCAATAAAGCAACTGTAAAAACAAAGGTTTGGTAATTGCTTAAATACCCATAACGCTTATCAAGGTGAAGTAGATTATGTAGAAAGGTTGTCCCCGTGCGCCAGTGTCCCAAAATAAATAATGGTGGTTCATCTTCAAAATTAATTCGCTTGAGCTTCCCGCGATTCAGGTTGTTCTGCAATAGTTGCAAAGGTCGAGAAAAATAGGTCATAAAAGCAATGCGACGGGTCATGGGTCGATACTTTTTATCAATTGAATTCTCTCGCTTCAATTTTCTCCAAACATCGGGGCGAGCCAAATACAATTGATGCTGGGCAATAACATATCGTTTCTTGGGATTCTTGTGGTCATTTTGAATAATATCCATAATGATTTACTTGTTTTGTATTAGTTCAATAATAGTTTCGATATTTTTATTTTCAAGGTCAAGTATAACATCTGGATTCTCCGGAACTTCATAAGGCGCATCAACACCTGCCAGATGTTGTAACTTTCCTTCACTCGCCAGTTTGTAAAGGTCTGGACTATTAGAGCGGCTTGACTCAAGATCGCTTGACATATAGACCAAACTGAAACGATCTTTACCAATGATCTCAGCGATCTGCTTGCGTGTATCTTTCAAAGGAGAAATAAAAGTACAGATCGTGATAATACCCTGCTCATTTAAAAGGCTGCAAACCTCAGCGACACGACGTAAATGTTCCGCACGGTCTACCGATGAATAATCCAATTCTTTTGATAATCCTGAACGAACTCTATTCCCATCAAGCAATACAGTGATATGTCCAAGATCAAAGAGACGTTTTTCCAACATATAAGCAACATCGGTCTTACCACTTCCGTGCAATCCCGTGATCCAGATCGTTTGACCTTTTTGTTGGTATTTTTCTGTTCGCTCTTTTGTTGATACCAGACTCTCACCTTCAGCAATTTTTTTACGATCGGAATCCGACATACGGTTTGGCAGATCTTCAGAACTGACACGATCAATGATCATACCTACGGCTGAGGTATTATGCGTTACCGGATCGATCAAGATAAATGAACCGGTTTCATGATTACGTTCATAGGCATCAAAAAATATGGGCTTGCTAGTAGTGACGACTACCCGGCCGATCTCATTAAGTATAAAATTACCAGCTTTAATGTGATGCATAGTGTTCACATTGATCTTATAACGAATAGTATCAATGCGGGCTTTCGTAAGATTGGTCGTCTGTTTGATGATGAAATTTGTGTTTGGGTTCATTTCTTTTTCATCCATCCAAACCAGCATCGCCTCAAAATGACGTTCCATGCGAGGCTGATTATTTATGTGCACTAGCATATCGCCACGTGAAATATCAATCTCGTCTTTAAGTGTCAAGGTTACACTTTGAGGTGGAAAAGCATAATCAAGATCGCCATCATAAGAAACGATCTTTAAAACTTTGCTTGTCTTCCTAGAGGGCAAAACCATGAGTTCATCGCCTTTGCGGACAATACCGCTGGCGACCTTTCCAGAGAATCCACGGAAATTATGTTCGGGACGAAGCACATATTGTACAGGATAACGAAGATCTACAAAATTCCTATCTGAAGAAATATGAATATTTTCCAGTAGCTCAAGAATTGGTTCTCCCTTGTACCATGGCATATTTTCTGATGGGTTTACCACATTATCGCCATTCAAGGCACTCATGGGAATAAAATGTACGTCTGAAATGTTAAGTCGGGTGAGAAAGCTTTTATACTCTTTACAAATATCGTTAAATACTTCTTCTTTATAATCTACAAGATCCATTTTGTTGACGGCAAGTATCACATGCTTGATACCCAAAAGAGAGATCAAAAAAGTATGGCGTTTTGTTTGTGTAATTACACCGTGCTTTGCATCTACAAGGATGATAGCCAAATTGGCAGTTGATGCACCGGTAACCATATTACGTGTATATTGTTCATGTCCGGGTGTATCGGCAATAATAAATTTTCTTTTATTGGTAGAAAAATATCTATAAGCAACATCAATGGTGATCCCTTGTTCACGCTCGGCCTTTAATCCATCCAAGAGAAGGGCGTAATCAATCTTCTCGCCTGCATGTCCAACGCGCTTACTATCGCGTTCCAAAGCAGTTAACTGATCATCATAAAGTCGTTTGCTGTCAAACAACAATCTTCCGATAAGAGTAGATTTTCCGTCATCGACTGAACCTGCGGTCAAAAGACGTAACAGGTCTTTATTCTCGTCCTGCGCTAAATATTCTTCTATGCTTATTGCTTGTGTTCTTTGTTCCATGGTATCCTTGTCTATAAATTATTAGCTTTCAGCAATCGGCTGTCAGCGTTTAATTCTCATTTCAATCTTTCTTTTTCATGAATAGATCTTTCGACTTCTCCGCCTTCGCCAAGGCTTCAGCGGATTCGCTCAAGATGACAGATCCTGTCTTGTTTCTTAATTCTTGGATCTTGTCTTTACACAATTGTCTTATTATTCGGGTTAGACATGTCCAATCCCTACACATTACGCGTCACGAGTCACGCGTTACGAATTACGTCTTTAGAAGTACCCTTCTCGTTTCTTCTGTTCCATACTGCCTTCCTGGTCAAAATCAATGACGCGGGTGGTTCGTTCCGATTCGGTGGTGGTCATCATTTCTTCTACGATCTTTTCGATGGTATCGGCTTTAGATTCCACAGCGCCGGTCAGCGGGTAACAGCCCAATGTCCGGAAACGCACCATGCGCATCTCTGCTTTATCACGCAATTCTTTGGGCATTCGTTCATCATCAACAAGAATTAGAGCTCCGTTATATTTTACGACGGGTCTTGGTTTTGCATAGTAAAGCGGAACAATAGGAATGTTTTCCAAGCGGATATATTGCCATACATCCAGCTCTGTCCAGTTTGATATGGGGAAGACACGAATGGACTCACCTTTCATGACCCGCGTGTTGTAAATGCTCCACAATTCAGGGCGCTGATTCTTGGGATCCCATTGATGTAAATTATCACGGAATGAAAAAATACGTTCTTTGGCTCGGGATTTTTCTTCATCGCGACGGGCACCACCAAAAGCAGCATCAAAACCATGTATTTCCAATCCCTGAAGTAAGGCTTGTGTTTTCATGATATCTGTATGAACTTTTGAACCGTGTGAAAAAGGGCCGACTCCGGTTTCGAAGCCTTTTTTATTATAATGCACGATAAGGTCCCAGCCATTTTTTTTTGTATATCTATCTCGGAATTCAATCATTTCCTGAAATTTCCATTTAGAATCGATATGCATAAGGGGAAAAGGAACCTTACCGGGATAGAATGCTTTTTCCGCCAAACGGACCATACAGGATGAATCCTTGCCAATTGAATATAACATGACCGGATTTTCAAATTCAGCAGCTACTTCACGAATAATATAAATAGCTTCAGCTTCCAGTTCTTTTAAATGTGATAGTGAATAATTCTCTTTGTTCATTTCGTCTC
>CAYTLV010000047.1:0-10189 GCA_964438445.1 uncultured bacterium
TGAAGTTGAAACCTGGAATGATTTTTTGCATAGAGCCTATGATCAACCAGGGGCGCCGGGGTGTAACTACCCGAGGCTGGGATGCCCGGACCCGTGATGGAAAACTGTCTTCTCGCTGTGAGCACATGGTTCTTATTACAAAAACCGGCAACAAAGTTCTTACCTCCCACTAAAAATTATCCGTCGCTACGCTCGGGGTCGCTAAATGATTTTGTAAAAAAACGGTCGCACTGGGCAGGTTTGCACTTTAAAACAATTTAACCCTTTTATAAAAAATGGGACAGGCACCTGTGCTTCGCCGTGCCGTGTCGCCCCGATTCTTCGGGGTCAGCGAAGACTGGTGGCCTTGGCGTAGAAGTATACCTGTCCTCTACATTTCGTTCCGATATTATATTATCTTGATTCTTGGATTTTTACTCTTGGTTCTTGTTTCTTTTCTTCAAATCTTTCACTTAGTTAATTGATAAAATCTTTGATAAAATAAATATCCTCTGCATATTCAGTGATAAGTATTAATAAAGGATTATCAATGAAAAAGAAAACGATGCATTTACAGCTCAATAATCATACTATTCGTGTTGCCACTATTGATGATTTGCCCATAGCAAGCAAGATATTAAGCGAATCTTTCAAACATGATCCACTTACCAATTGGCTGATAGAGAAATCAAAGAACAAAAACAAACTCGAGATCACAGTGGACTATCTTGTTCATGAAGTCTATAAAAGCGGCTATATCCTAATTACACATGATAATATGGGAGCTGCTCTATGGGAAACTGAGATCAATGAACCTATAGGATGGGATCTTTTAAAGAAAAATTTAAATTTTCTCTTTAAACAGGGAATTCCAACCGTGAATAGAATCCTGAAAGACAGGAAAATATGTAAAGAACATTTTCCAAAACACAGTCCCTATTTCTATTTGGGTATGGTTGGTGTTTTACCTGAAGCACGCGGCAAGGGACTAGCCAGTAAACTCATGAACCCCTTATTGAATTATTGTAAAATAAATAATATTCCTGCATTCTTGGAAACTGCAAACCTCACAAATGTTGACATATACAAGAAAAAGGGATTCATTATTACTGATATTATCTCTAAGAATAATTTAAATATTAATTACATGAAATTTGAATAAGTCGTTGCTTTGTTTTATATTTCGTAGAAAACAAAAGAGAGCATAAAATGAAAATTGGAATCATTATCTGCGACAGATATAAAAGTTGCGCCGGTGGAAAATGTTTTAGAGCCATGCAAAACCGAGAAGGCGCTTTTGACATTTACAGTAAAAATGAAGAGCTGGAGATAGTTGGATATACAAGTTGCGGTGACTGTCCGGGTGGCAATATTGAATATACTCCCGAGGAAATGATCAAGAATGGAGCGGAAGTTATTCATTTTGCAACCGGCCTGGTTGTAGGCTATCCCCCCTGTCCCTACATCTCACACTTTAAAAAATTCATTGAAAATAGATACAAGGTGAAGGTAGTTATTGGGACTCATCCCATTCCCCAAAAATATTACATTACGCATACTCATCTTAAAACCTGGGATACACACGAATGGCAAGAAATGATAAAACCGACATTGTGTAATGAGACCATAAGAAAAGCTTACGATTAAAAAATAAAGAAGAAAAAATGTATAAATATTTATTTGGCCCTGTCCCCTCAAGAAGACTCGGCATGTCACTTGGCGTTGACTTGGTTCCCAAGAAAGTATGTTCTCTTGACTGTGTATATTGCGAAGTCGGGAAAACAACAAAACTGACGCTTGACAAAAAAGAGTATATTAAATTTGATAAAGTAAAAGATGAATTAGCCCATTATTTTGATAATAATCCTGATCCCGATTACATTACTTTTTCCGGTTCCGGAGAACCCACATTAAATAACCGTATTGGGGATGTTCTTCAATTTATTAAAACAAACAAACCGGAAATCCCGATTGCCGTTTTGACAAACGGAACGATGCTTTTCGACCAAGAGGTGAGAAACGCAATAAAAGAGGCAGATGTTATACTTCCTTCTTTGGATGCTGCAACTGAGACTGGTTTTCAAAAAATAAATCGCCCGCCAAAAGGTTTAACTATAGATAAATACATTCAGGGTTTAATCGATTTCAGAAATGAATTTAGCGGAAAAATGTGGCTGGAAATATTCATCTTACCCAACTATAATGACAACGAAAACGAACTAAAAGAACTCAAAAAAGCGATATTAAAAATAAAGCCCGATTCCGTTCAGCTAAACACCTTAGATCGACCCGGTACGGTGCCAAATTTAAGAGGTGCTACAAAAGAAGAACTACAGCATGTTGTTAATTTTTGGGATTTGGATAATATTGAAATAGTTGCAGCAGCGCCTGAAAGAAAAAACATCCAATCATATAGAACTGATATAGAAACAGCCATTATTGAAACGATCTCCCGGAGACCCTGCACACTGGAAGATTTAACAAAAATACTGGGGCTTCATATTAACGAGATCAATAAATATCTTGATGTATTAGATGCAGAAAATAAAATCGAAACAGTTAGGCAAACAAGAGGCGTTTTTTATCAAATAAAAGAAAAATGAATGTGAAATTTAAGCTCTTAAAATTAATTTATCCAAAGACAAACCCCTATCGTTAAAACAGGGGTTTTTATTATAAAAGGATAAGAATTCCGAATTAATTGTCTTTCTTTTTCTCCGCCTCTTTGGTGTAATAAACAACCGTTTCCAATTCTAATTCCAAATCAACATTATTTACATAAGCATCATCTGGGATATTAAGAAGAATAGTAGAAAAATTAATAAAGCCTCTAACACCATTTTGATATAATTCGTCAAATAATGATTGTGCTACATCATTGGGAACAGCAAGGATGGCATGTTGTACTGGATTTTCTTTCAAGTAGGTCGAAATACTGGTCGGTGGAAAAACAGGGATCGGTGGTTTGCTTGCTAAAACACCCACACTTGGGTCAAAGGCTGCAACAATCTGAACACAACCCTCAAAAAAACCATGATGGCTGACAAGTGCCTTTCCCAGATTGCCATATCCAACAAGGATAACAGGTATTTCTTTATTTAAACCAAGAATGTTTTTTAATTCTTCATACAGATTTTTAACAATATAACCACCACGCTTATTCCCCCTAATTCCAAAGAGAGAAAAGTCCTTTCTGATCTGAGTTGCAGGTATGCCAATATAGGTTGACAGCGTTTCAGCATGTGTTCTTTCAACTTCATCCTTTTCCATGCGTTGCAAGATCGATTTATATTGCGAGAGTCGAGTGACGTGATTTCTAAAATTCATCATATGCTCCTTTTAACTCGCTAATCTATAACTAATATACCTATCATCCAAGTTTACTGTGATATTTATCACATTAGATGCGTCAATCTTATTGATTCGAGGGAAAGTTCTTTAAATGCTCAATACATTTTGAAAGTTTGAGATTTCTCCGCTCATTCATCCGCTTATTGGCGGACTTGATCGGTCGAAATGACAGGTAAACAAAAAAGCCTCCATCACATAGGATGGAGGCTCAAACTCTTTTTATAAATTAATCTTATATTTTAAACAACATATCTGAGTATGTGGGCATGGGCCAATATTCTAATCCACAAACCTCTTCCAAGGCATCACCAGCTTCACGGAGTTTTTCCATATCTACAACGAGCGTATCACCCGTAAATATCGATGCATCTTTCTCATTGAGACTTGCAAGTTTTTCAATATCGGCTTTTAGCTTTTTAATCCCATCGGAGAATGCCTGCAGTTTCTTTTCCAGATCTTTTAGAAGATCTATTTGAAGCTTGCAGTTTACTGGGATTCTCTGGAGTTTATTGGTGTTTTCCGCCACCATTAATTGATACTCCAAAACAGCCGGCAGGATTTGTCTCTCTGCCATAACCAACATGGTCGATGCTTCAATACGATTCTTCATGACATAGTTTTCAAGGAAGATCAACATTCTGGCATTAAGCTCTTTTTCACTTAAAACATTCTGCCGTTCAAATAAAGCTACATTTTTATCTGAACATAATTCGGGATATACATCCACACTTTTATCAAATTGCGGTAATCCTCGTTTTTCAGCTTCTTTATGCCATTTTTCAGAGTAGCCATCACCATTGAAGATAACGCGTTTGTGTTTTGTATATACATCTTTTAACAAGGCTTCAACATTATTATCTTTTTCAAGTATATCAGCAAATTCCGCAAGAGTATCGGCAATGATGGTATTTAATATCATATTGGGTCTAGCCAAAGAACCTTGAGACGGTGTCATTCTAAATTCAAATTTATTCAATGTAAAAGCGAAGGGTGATGTCCGGTTACGATCTGTATCATCCATTGAAATATCCGGTAAGGTTGAAACACCAAAATTAAAGATCTCTTTTACTTTTTTATCAATTTTTTGACCTGCTTCGATCTTTTCAAATACTGCGGTCAAAGTTTGACCAAGATAGACTGAGATAATGGCGGGAGGAGCTTCGTGACCACCCAAACGATGATCATTACCCGGAGTTGATGCTGAAAGCCTCAATAGATCCGCATGAACATCAACAGCTTTTACACAAGCTGCTACAAAAAGTAGAAAACGTTTATTCTCTTCCGGTGTTTTACCCGGAGATAAAAGATTAACGCCAGTATCTGTGCTAACGGACCAGTTATTATGCTTGCCTGAGCCATTAACACGAGCAAAAGGTTTTTCGTGAAGGAGACACACCATTTTGTGGCGCCGAGCAACACGTTTCATGGTTTCCATCACAAGATGATTCTGGTCAATAGTCACATTACATTCACCGTATACAACTGCAAGTTCATATTGATTTGGGGCAACTTCATTATGCTTGGTTTTTGCAGAAATACCCAATTTCCACAATTCCATATCAAGATCATTCATAAATAAAGAAACGCGTTCTTTAATACTTCCAAAATAATGGTCGTCTAATTCTTGTCCCTTTGGCGCAGGTGCACCAAATAAAGTGCGACCTGTCATTTGTAGATCTAAGCGTTCATTATAATAATTTTCATCTACGAGAAAATATTCCTGTTCCGGACCAACATTTGGAATTGCATGTTCTGATTTTGTGTCACCCAATAAGCGCAATACACGAATTACCTGCTTGGATAAGGATTCAACCGATCTCAATAAAGGTGTTTTTTTGTCAAGTGCTTCTCCCGTATAGGATGTAAAAGCTGTTGGAATATAAAGAGTTTTACCATTTTCATCGTCTTTAATAAAGGCCGGTGACGTAACATCCCAGACGGTATAGCCACGGGCTTCAAAGGTTGCACGTAAACCACCGCTTGGAAATGAAGAAGCATCCGGTTCACCCTGAACAAGTTCTTTGCCGGAAAATTCCATGATAATACTGCCATCACCATTGGGTGATATAAATGACTCATGCTTTTCTGCAGTTATTCCGGTGAGGGGTTGAAACCAATGCGTGTAATGAGTAGCACCTTTTTCTATAGCCCAGTCTTTCATGGCATTTGCAACAATTTCAGCGATATTTATATCTAATGCCTGATGTCCTTTTATGATCTTCTGGAGCTGTTCATAGACATTTTTAGGAAGGCGTTGCTGCATTGCGGCTTCACCAAAAACATTCATACCAAATATTTTCATAATATTAGATTCGGCGTTTTTCATCCTGGTATCCCTTTTTTGTTGCTCAAAAATCTGCGCTAAATTAATAATCAAATTTAATAAAAACAACAATTATTTATAATATTGCTAATATTGTTTGATATTATATTGCAATATCGCATTGTTCACGAATTATTATAAGTATTTATGGATTATTGTTGTCGATTTTTCACATTTATTGAAAAATACTTGTCTATGCGTTGGGATAAGTGTTTTGCAAGGTATCTACCCAGGAACCCGCCAAGAACCAGACCTATACATCCGGCGAAAAATTGGGGTAATTCCTTCGGGATATTGGTCTCTGGAAGAAACTGTCCAAGAAGGATACCGGCAACAAAAAACATCAAGGGTATTCCATATGCAAGAAGTGATGTCTTGGTCAGAATATTCGCCTTTTCTACAATTTCAACCTCATCCCCCACATTTAAGTCATCTCGATCATTTAAGACAACCTGTGCGTCGGCACAATCTTTTTTTCCACACAAAGAACGTGCAGCACATCCTTTACATACGGACGTATCTTCTTCGATCCGGATATAGACCTTACCGTCTTTTTTTTCTTTGATTATACCGTTCGTTGGCATTTATGCGCCTATTTTGTAGAGACACAGCGATGCTGCATCTTTACCATATTTATTTATCAACTTCCTCTGTAGGAGAAGGAATTGGTTTTGGTTTTCTTGGTTTCTTTATATGTTCGATCGCTTTGGTCGGACATACGGTTGCACATAGTCCGCAATGCTTGCATTTTTCATAATCAATGGTGGCAAGATTGTCAATAACGTGGATAGCGTCGAAGGGACACTTTCTTTCACAGGCGCCACAGGCGATACATGATTTTGTACAAACCTTGGTCGCATAACGTCCGATATCATGATTTTTACAAAGTACTTTTGTTCGATGAGATAACGGGTGCAGTTCCATTAGATCACGGGGACAAACATCCACACATTCGCCACAGGCAACACATTTTTCTGGATCAACGACAGGTAAACGATTCTCTGAAATAACAATAGCACCGAATTTACAAGCTGCGGCACAATCACCGAGTCCCAAACAACCAAATTCACATAATTTCTTGCCACCTGAAACCAAGGTAGCGGCAATACAGGATTGGGCACCCTGATATTCTCCCTGATAAGCGATCTCTTCCATTCCACCCTGACACTGACATTGAGCGACTTCTTTTTCGGTGACACTGACCTCCACGCCCATAATCTTTGCGACCAACGCGGCCACATCGGCACCGCCCACGGGACATCCATTGACCGGCGCGTTACCTTTTACAACCGCATCGGCAAATGCCGAACAACCGGGATAACCGCAACCGCCGCAATTAGCACCGGGTATCACGCCCATAATCTCGGTAACACGAGGGTCTTCTTCAACATGTAATTTCTTGTTCGCGATTGCCAGTATAACGGCAAATAATAAACCCAATCCACCCATACTTCCTGCTGCGATCAATATTGATTGTATATCCATTCGTCTTCCTTAAATTATTCCTGCAAATCCCATAAAAGCCAAAGCAAGGCTTCCAGCAACGATCATCGTAATGGCAGCACCTTGAAATGACTTAGGTACATCCACCAATTCCAATTCTTCACGAATACCGGCCATAATAACCAATGCCATGGTAAAACCAATACCGGCACCAATACCGTAGATCAGTGTTTCCATAAAATTATATTCTTTTAGAACAGCCGTTAAAGCAAGTCCCAAGATCGCACAGTTCGTTGTGATCAAGGGCAAGAATATTCCCAAAGCATCATAAAGAGGCTTAGAAACTTTCTTGATAAACATTTCAACAAATTGTACCAATGAAGCAATAACCAGAATAAATGCTACATACTGCAATATTTGCAGTTCAAAGGGGACCAAGATAAGATTATAGATCAGCCAAGTCGCCATCGCTGAGATCACCATTACAAAGGTAGTTGCCATACCCATACTGAAAGCTGAATCAACTTTCTTAGAAACTCCCACAAAAGGGCAAATTCCAAGAAATTGTTGCAATACAAAGTTATTGATCAGTGCAGCACCGATAAAAATTACGAGTAAATTCATGCTTTCCTCCTTGCATTGATCCAGTTAGCACCTGCGATCAAACATCCCAGCGTAATAAAGGCACCCGGTGCCTGAGTCATAACTCCCCATTCCGCAAAGCTTTCCCACATGATCCTCATACCAAACCATGTACCTGCTCCCAAAATCTCACGAATTGAACTCAACACCAATAAGGTAAAAGTAAATCCAAGACCCATGCCCATAGCATCAAGCAATGAACGGCCAATACCGTTCTTTGAGGCAAAAGCTTCCTGACGACCAAGGATCATACAGTTCACAATAATAAGTGGAATAAAGGGTCCGAGACTTTTTGAGATATCGGGAACGAAAGCGGCTAAAAAACGATCGGCGATTGTTACAAATGTTGCAATGATCACAATATAGGCTGCAATGCGAACCTGACCGGGTATCATTTTACGAAACATTGAGACTAAAAAACTTGAGCAAAGTAAAACAAAGGTCGCTGCCAATCCCATGGCAAGTCCATTTTCCGCAGAGGATGTTACGGCTAGCGTCGGACAAAGTCCAAGCAACTGAACCAAAACAGGATTTTCATCCCATATCCCTTTTACTAATTCTTGTATTGCGGTTTTTTCTTTCATATTTATTCTCCAAGGCACGAATTATTATTCGCCTATTATTGCCTTCGCGGTTTTTATCTGTTTGTTTAAAATATCCACGATAGCAGCTGATGATATAGTAGCTCCGGTAATGGCCTGAATCTCTGTGTCTTTTGATGGCTTGGCATTCTTGACATATGTAATAGTCGGATTAATTTTCAAGCCTTTGAACTGATCCATGAACCATGTAGGATGTTCTTTATTTGTAGGATCGTTCTCGATCTTTGTCCCTAGTCCTGGAGTTTCAACTTGTGATATGACCTTAGTAGCAATGATCTCAGAAAAATCGGGTGTTACACAGACCATTACCACTAATTCGCTCTGGTAGCCTCCACCGGAAACTTGAAACGCATAAGCGACTACTTCGCCTGCTTTTGTTGCCGTATAATAAGTAAAATCTTCTTTTTCGGTTGATTCAACTTTAACATTCTGGGGTAAAACCTCAGCAACAGCTGCATTTTTAAGCTGATTCTGATAAGCTTCAATTCTGGGTTTTGTATAAGAATCCAGTACAGCCAATACAGCACCGGAGATGACGGTGAGCAAAGTCAGTACAATAATTATTTTTGCGGTATTATTCATAAAACTCCCTATTTCTTCCTTTCTTTCTGGATCTCACCAAAATATTTAGGCCGTGTCCAGCGGTTCAAAAGCGGAACCAGTCCATTCATGAATAGAATTGAATACATGACACCTTCCGGTAATCCTCCCCATACACGTATTACCATGAGCACAATACCCATGCCGATACCATATATCCAGGTTCCACGGGGTGTAACCGGTGATGTTACCATATCGGTTGCCATAAAGAAAGCCCCTAGGATCAAACCACCCGAGAAAACCATAAATAAAGGATTGGGATAAACTGCCGGGTTTACCAGCCATAAAATCCCGGAAAACACAAAAACCGTACCAATATAGCTTAGAGGAATTCGCCAATCAGCATATTTTAAGATAACCAATATTATACCACCGATCAACAATGCGATTGCAGACGTTTCACCGATACATCCTCCAACATTTCCAAGTAACAATTCCCGGACAGGTGTTTCGATTTTATCGGGAGAAAAGAATTGTCCCAATGGCGTTGCGCCACTAACAGCATCAACACCAGCGAAAGCCGGCAAAGTCCATGTTGTGATCTTAACAGGGAAACTTGCTTGTAGAAAGGCACGTCCTAATAAAGCCGGATTAAAAATATTTGCGCCCAAACCGCCAAAGACCTGTTTCCCGAAAACAATAGCAACCACTGCGCCAAGAGCCGTTCCCGCAATGGGGAAAGATGGCGGGAGCGTCATCGCTAAAAGAATACCTGTCAGGATTGCTGATCCATCATCAATAGTAAGTCCGGTCTTCATAATCTTATTGCATGCGTATTCAGCGACCATAGCAGCAAAAACCGCTACCAGGATCGTTACCATAGCCTTTGTGCCAAAGAGAAGAAGTGATACGATTATAGCAGGTAAAAGAGCGGCGATAACCGTATACATTATTCGTGGTACGGAATGCTTCCCTTTATTATGCGGAGCCGGAGCTACAATGATCATACGATCCGATTTAAATAAACGACGACGAGGATCCGGTTTTGGTTTTGGTTTTTCCTCAATCGGTTTTTTTATTTCTTCTTTCGGAGTTTCTTCTACTTTTATTTCTTTTTTCAACTCTTCCGGAGCAGACTTTTGTTCTGTCATGCTTTCTCCTTTGCCTTTTTCGCTTCTTCCTGAACTCTGATCTTACCTACCTTGATCCATTGTACTATTGGAATATTTGCCGGACATACAAAGGAACATGCTCCGCATTCAATACAATCCATGATGCCGAATTCTTCAAGTTTTTTGACTTCTTTTGC
>CAYTLV010000048.1:0-9982 GCA_964438445.1 uncultured bacterium
TTCTTCTTTTTTCCCGCAAGAAAAGAGAAGTAATAAGAGCATACTCATTGCTGTGAGTCTTTTTAACATGATATACCTTTTTCATTTAGTTATTTTTTTTGATCTTTAAAATAATGCTTTTTCAGGAATGGTAAATTGTAAAATGTACCGCTTTTGCAACTTAGAACACCGCCGCATTCACATTCACCACACATACCGATACCGCACATATTGTTGGTTTCCAATGAAGCATAACAATACTCGGGGGAACAACCTTTTTCAGCGGCCAACTCAAGTGCCTTTTTCATCAGAATATCAGGACCTATTGTATAGATTGTGCAATTATCGGCTTCGATCTCATTTAATCTATCTGCCATTACATCAAGAACCCGTCCCGGTTTACCCGCATCTTCAACCACATTCATTGTAACATTTGGCTCAATAAGCTCTTGATAGCAAACTTCTTTTCTATTAGTCACACCATGATATACATTAACAATTCGTCCAACCGAGGCTAGATCTTCAGCTAATTTTGGTACTAAAGCCAAGCCTGTACCTCCGCTGAGAATAATGGCATGAGACATCATGTTTTCTGGAATCAGTTTTCCATAGGGACCCCGCACATAAAGGGTGTCACCTTCTTTCATATTGAACAAGGCATATGTGAATTTTCCCTTTTTATTTTTTACCTCATCCAAGCGTTTGCGAACCATAAATCGTAAAGGTGAAGAGGAAACAATACCATAAGGTTTCTCACCAACGCCGGGAATCCATATAAAGGCATACTGGCTCGCCTTAAATAGCACCGGATCACCTTCAAGTTCTATATCCCATAGAGTATCACTGAGTTCATTGATCTTCTTGATCGTATAAGCTTTATACTTTGCAAGTCGTTTGACCGAAAGATATGATGCTGCAGAATCAGTTTGATTCTCTGTATCAAAACGAAGTGCTTCAAAATAATTTTGATATTTTTCTTCTTTAATGCGGGCTACGGCGGAGCCGATACCTACTGCATTAGCGCCGGCGCGTTGCATCGCACGGACCTGCGATCCGCGGCTAACACCGCCCATTCCAATAATGGGGATATTGGGACCGACAGCTTCTCGTATTTCTTTTATTTTTTGGACAGCTATATCAAAAACGTGTTCGCCGCTACGGCCTCCCGCGTGTCCATTGGGATTATACAGAACCGGTTCGTCACTTGTAGGGTCCCGATAAGCTTCAGGACCTACGGTATTGATCGCGACGAGGCCGTCCGCGCCGGCATCAACCGCTACGCGAGCTATTTCACCGATATTTTCAACATTGGGAGTCAATTTGGGAAATAGTGCAACCTGAGTTACAGGCCTGATCGCTTCCATATATTCTTTTACCAGCTCCGCGTTCACGCCAATGGAGGCGCCATAACCCGGTTTGGCATGCGGACAAGAAAAATTCAGTTCGATCATGTCTGCAATGTTTTCAAATTTTTTAACCAGCTTAACAAAATCTTCAGGCGAATTTCCCGATACGGATATATTAAGTATAGACCTAAATGGTTTTTCATCCCGAAGAGCTTTAAGCTCTTCATAGCCCTTTTTCATACCGGGATTTCTTAATCCAACTGCATTAACATATGAACCAACACTCACTTCAGCCACAATAGGCTCCCGATTGCCCGAATTGGGACGAACCTGGTAGCTTTTTGTTGTAATGATATCAATTTCCATTACCTCTGTATCAACCTTGCGAATCAAATTTGGCTTTGTAGTCCAAACACCTGAAACCGTTGCAAATTTCAGTCTGTTGTTAAGTAGGAACTCACGTATCTCATTAGCTGTTTTCATAGCATCCTTATTACATTATCTCAGCTTTTAAGATAATACAATTTCACTTGAAATGTAAATTAAAAATAATGATAGAATTAGTCAGTTATTTATCAAATATTCTTCGCATTAATTAAATCCTTTCTTATATTTTTATATTGAAAATTAATTGAACAGGAGATTATGTGAAATTACTAGGGAATATCGTTTGGTGGATCTTTGGAGGATTATTGACAGCCGTCGAATATTTTGTTGCAAGTGCTATTCTTATGCTTACAATCGTGGGGATTCCTTTTGGCATACAAACCTTTAAGATCGGCATGATGACGCTTATACCTTTTAATTTGACCATCAAAGAAAATAAACAGAGCAATAATTTCGTCTCGCTTATTATGAATATTCTTTGGTTTTTAGTTGGTGGAATTTGGATCACTCTTACCCACCTGCTCTTTGGTGTCCTTCTAGCTATTACCATTATTGGTCTTCCTTTTGCAAAGCAGCATTTTAAATTGGCGTCCATATCACTTACCCCCTTTGGTAAAGAACTTGTACAAAAATAAAAAAATATGAGTTTAGATTTATGATCACATATACATTCAACACAGAAAAAAATATCTTTTATACAGTATTTTCGGACATGATAGAACCGGAAGAAATTTTTAAGTATATGCAAAATGTGAATAATAATAAGGAATTACCTCAAAAATTAAATGCGATCATTGATGTTCGTACAGCGGATTTTAATTTTGAGCTCATTGCAATACAAAATATCGTGCGGGCGAATTTTCGTATGAATAAAGCCTTTCAAATGATCAATAATGCTATTTTAGCCAATAATCCCGATGATGCAACTCTTACCATGTTTCAGCAGTACACACTTGGTTCAGATAAATATCATGTTAAGATCTTTACAGATAGGGAAAAAGCAGAGAAGTGGCTGGGAAGCTTCAAGTAAACGGTAGGCTGTAAACACTAAGCAGTAAGCAGTAATATCCTTATCGTACTCTCAAATAATTTTTATATCAAAAAGAAAAAGGAACGGTCAATACCGTTCCCTACATTTATGTCTACTCATTGCGACGAGTCACCAGTTACGCGTTACCCGTCACGTCTTTATATCTTGCAATCAAAGATAAGTGTTTCCAACGCATCGGCGCAAACTGTTGCATAATTTTCAGGAATGTGATCGGATTTTTTCCAAGGATGGGTCAATCCGCTGGATGAATTAATACGCGCCAGTGTTACATCGTATTTTGCTTTTTTTAATGCATTCATGACCTGCTGCGCAGATCCACCCTGTGAACCAACACCCGGGATCAAAAGAGGAATATCATAGGGAGCATATTGCTCGGCCAGTACTTTTAATTCACTAACCGACGTGGCACCTACAACAGCACCTGTTCCGGGATATTTCTGTGACCATTCAATGATCTTCTTACCTACAGCTTCATATAAGGTTGTACCGTCTTGAAGTAAAAGATTTTGAAAGTCTTTACCGCCCGCATTGGATGTTCGATTCAAAATATATGTTCCCTGCCCCTTTGTGCTGTATTCCAAAAATGGAATGACAGAATCGGAGCCCATATAGGGAGAAATTGTCACGGCATCCGCGACCCAACGTTCAAAGCCTTCTTTTGCATAGTTGTTAGATGATGCGGCAATATCCCCGCGTTTATAATCCATGATCACGGGAATATGAGGGAAATATTCCCTGCACAATTTAATGGTTTTTGATAAGGCTAGAGAACCGCTAAAATCACCTTGCAAGGGAACATCATGCTTAAGATAATATCCCTGATTTGGTTTGAATGCAGCCGGTTTTAAATATCGATTACTCATTTCATCAAAAAGCTTCTCGAAGAAATTCGGGATGATCTCGTCAATACGATACCCCAGTCGTGCCGGCAGATAATCCATTACAGGATCAAGTCCCATACACACAATATTCCCGGCTCGTCCAGCCGTTTCTCGCAAAAAATTAAGATAACTCATAGCCCATTCCTTTATTTAAAGCGTTCACCCCATGTGAAAGGCGACGCTTGCCATTCGCGTAGAAGTTCAATTTGTTCTGCATTGAAATACTTTTTTTCTTCAACGACTGCTATCAAAGTATCGAGGGTGATCAATGAAAAATACCGTGCGTTAATAGTATCAAAAGCATCTTGCGCCTTTTGGAATCCGTAGGAAAATATCGACAAACAGGTATCTACTTTTGCTCCGGCGGACTTTACAACCTCAAGCGATTCCACAGAACTTCCTCCGGTGGAAATCAAGTCTTCAACCATAACCACATGCTTACCAACGATCATATCGAGATTGGGAACTCCCTCGATCTTATTCTGCATCCCATGGCCTTTTTGCCATTTGCGCGGATATATAAAAGGTTTTTCAATAATATCGGATAAAAGTATACCAAGCGGTATACCTGCTGTCGGGGTTCCTGCTATCATATCACAAGGAATATTCTTCTCCTTGATCAATTTTGCGAAACCTTTAGCGATCAGATGACGATATTGAGGGTAAAATAAAAATAAGCGATTATCATTATAGATCGGCATTTTGTAACCGGAAGCCCAAGTAAAGGGATTGTCAGGTTGTAGTTTTACAGCCTTTATCTCAAGAGCAGCTTTAGCGATCTGTCGCGCAATAGTCTCCATTCGTCTCCTTTGTGTTGTTAAATATCCCAAACATCTTTGTAATTATGATCTTTGTCACAGTATTTGCAAATAAATGTATTTGATTCTGTCTTATAGAAAAATGGCGTAGCGTTCTCTGAATGTGAGGGGTGTGAAATACAATCCGGATTTTTACATGATATTTGATCGAAATCATAGATCTTCGGTGGAAAATGGATTTTGTATTTCTTTTGAACCAAACTGTCCTTAATTATATTCAATGTCGCTTCAGGCGCTATCGCTGAGAGTTTTTTCATCTTGATCAGGTCAAATTTTTCTAGGCCCGGCAAAGATAAAACACCCTTGAATTTTCCATCCTTATGTGATTTGTAGACACCATGCGAAGACACCACATTCAGTCCAAGTATCTTTCTGGCTTTATATATGTGTTCCCAAATCGTAGCAATGTCTTCACCTTTACCTATATGATCGATCACAATTCCATTTTCTACCGGTTTTGTACCTATCTTGAATTCTTTAGGAACCGATTCAAAAGCAGAGACCTCTTCAATGTAATTAATCTTTTTATCAACCTCACCAGGATGTTCTCCATTGAAATCTTCGCCCAGACTTCCGCCCAGCATTCCCACTAAAATTGCTCTAGTATAATAACCATTCATGGCTTGAACATCCCATCCATTGAGGGGTGTTTTATCCAGGAAGAATGGTATAGTCGGATACTCTCGGTTACGGGGTAGCGGATGATAGAATTTTGTTCCTTCTTTTATCTGTTCGACCCATTCACTACGGAAAGTTACAGATTTGGTCAGTCGTTCTGCATGTTGCAAAACATCCTCACCCATACGCTCCAATTGCAGACGGGTAAAGTACCAGATATTGGCCACTTTCTTTTGTGCAAGATAGTCTTCGATGGACGCAAATTCGCGGACATTATAACCATTCGCTTCCATTTTCTTTTTATAGTGCGGCGGCATGGCCAGTTCATCCGGAGCAATAAGATCAACATCCACTTGCTTGAAAATATTCAGACCATCCGCTTTAGAGTGGACGGTTCGACCGTGGAAAAGATCGCCGACCAGCGCGATATGAATGTGATCGCGATTAAAATTATTTTGTTCTAGAAAGGTGTATTCGTCAAGGATCTCTTGTGTTGGATGCTCGTGTTTACCGTCGCCAGCATTAATGAAAGACGGCTTTTGTAATCCCATGCGCTCAGCAAATTGACCCAGATCATAATCCAGCCAGCGGGTCACACCTTCAAGCTTAGTGCGAATAATGTACAGTGAGTAAGGGCTGTAGGTCGTCAGCATGCGGAAGGTATCCGAATAGCTTTCCTTCTTGTTGAAGGAAGAGGTCGTGGCATCAAAAATATTGGTTTTGACATTGTGGAACTTCACCGCGTTCAGAAAAGATTCCTTTGTCCGCGTACTGGGTTCTACAAAAACCAAATAGGCACCAACATTGCTATTGTTGATCTTAAAGGGAGCGAGATCGTCTTTTTGTGCAACTGCTTTTTTCAAAGCATGAGTCTTGGTGTAAAGGTACCATTGCTCGTCTACGGAAAGGTCGTTGATGACGGAAACGGACCGTCCCATAAATTTACCCTTCAATGATAAATCTTGATACTGTTTCATCGCCTAAGGTCTCCCCTGTTGATTTGTTGATTCCATGCTGTTGATTTTTAGCAAATATAAGGATTTGAGTATAGGAATGGAAACAAAATTTATGAGTATTTTTGAAAAGAAGTTGAACGCGAGGAAAAACGATGAATTATTAAACGATAAGAGATGAGAGATGAGAGATGAGAGATGAGAAAATATTTACTTAATCTTATATTTCATCACTTATATCTGGATTTATTTATTTTTTGTAGATATATACACCATCCCCACCACCTATCCAGATCTCACCGGATGGAGATTCTCTAATAATTGAAGCGGCATGTTTGATATCCAATTGTGAATAAGTGGAACCATCGAACACCGACACTCCTTGAAAACCTCCACACCAAACTATATTTTCACTATCAACAAATACCGAGGGGGAAATTGGCCTAGCCTGGTTAAATATTATTGTTTTGTCAGGATTAAAGACAAACAGTGCCGGGGAAATTTCCTCCCAATAACTTGACATCGCATAATCCATGACAGCACATACATTGTTTTCATTATCTATTGCTATATCGGTGATGTATGCTGGATGAAACCCAAAGTCATCTTCATCGTATTCAACCCAGTTTGTCCCATCATAATTAATAAAACTTCCGTTTGATAGCATCCAAATTGAATTATCCGGACCAACCTCAATATCCCAAACGCGTTCGTATGGGATTGCAGAATTCTCTTCTGAGTATAATTGGAAGCTACCATTGTCTACCATGATCACTCCTGCATAATCACTTCCACCGGCATAAGAAGAGGCCCATACCCTATCCGTTCGGTCAATAGCGATAGATTTAACAAAATTCTGGGGAAGGATCGAATTCGTACTATCATATCGGGTAAAAACACCATCTTCATAACAAACTAAACCGTCATTTGACATCCAGACTTTGTCCATAGCATCGATTTCGATATCTCGAACTGTTTCTTCATCATTGATTATTGAATTTTCGCTGTCAAAAACCTGTATTGTACCATTGGTATCAATTTTTATGAGTCCATCTCCATAACCTGACATTGTACTTATCCAAGCTGTTCCGTTGCTTTCAAAGGCCATTGACCAAATCGAATTGTTTCTCAGGATATGATCCACCAATTCAAGATCAGAAACAGGTTCATGGACTGAACATGAAAACATAACAAGCGAAACAATTAAGAATAAAGACAGTTTTTTCATTTTATCCTCACAACTTACATTGTATATATTTTTAAACAATACAAGATAAAAAAAACACCCCATATACAAATGATTTAAGGAAAATATTCTCTTCATTTATCATTTATATTTCATTTTCATATTAATGTACGGGAGGCTCTGGAGCCTCCCTCTTCATACCCCGGGCGACTCCAGAGTCGCCCCTACGATACCGAAAGATATATTCTTTTATCTTATATTTTGCTTCTTATCCTCTCACCTTCTTACCTTCTCTTCTCTTATCTTATCTTTTATCTTTTGCCTTTAATCTTTTATCTTATGATCATTCTTTGCCCAGACGCGAAGCATCGCGTCTCTACAATATCTAATTGTTTTCGTTTGTAATAATTGATTATATCTAATAAATTTACGCTTGAATTGAAAGGACAATAATGAATCACGACAAAGTAGAAAAACTCATACATGAATTACTTCTCGAAATGGGCGAAAATCCCCAACGTGAAGGATTGATCAAAACACCTACGCGAGTAGCTAAATCCTGGGAATATATCACAAAAGGATATACTCAGGATGTGAAAGATGTTATTAACGGTGCGGTCTTCCATGAAGATGCCCGCGGTATGGTTATTGTTCGTGATATCGAATTCTACAGCATGTGTGAGCATCATCTTCTCCCCTTTTTCGGGGTCGCACACATTGGATATATTCCCGACAAGAAATTGCTCGGACTCTCAAAACTTCCGCGCATTGTGGATGTTTTTGCCCGTCGCTTGCAGTTGCAGGAACGCTTGACCCAGCAGATTGCCGATACTCTCTTTGAAATTCTAGAACCCAAAGGTTTAGGCGTGGTTTTGGAAGCTCGCCATATGTGCATGCAAATGCGCGGTGTTGAAAAATCTCAATCATTGACCACTACCTCCGCCGTCCTCGGTGAAATGCATGATGACGCCGAGACGAGAGCAGAATTTCTGAATATGATATCTAAAAAGGTGTAAAACTAAGAAAATGAACACTGAGCGCTGAGAAAACACAAATTATGATATAAAAAAGAGACGCCCCGAACCTTCGGGGCGTCTTTACATTTATAGATATTATTTACTGATTACCGATCACTGTCCACTTCTGTTTACTGCTTACAGTTTACTGTTTACTGTCTTTAGACCATTTCCCGATCGTAATTAAACCGCGATACACTCGTTTCGCCCAGGCGAGCATGAGTTAGGTCCGTAAACGTAGATACTTTCGGTAATTCTTCCATGGGCAATTCAAAAACGGATGCAGGATAAAGATGTGTCAAGGGATCACCTTTTTCAACAATAAATCCGGCACCACGGCCATCGGTAATATCACCTTCAACGGATAAAATTGCACGCGTTTGTAAAATGGGTAAGCGACCGTATTTATATATTTCCACACTATCTGGCATTAATTCGGCTATAGCAACCAGAATCGCTTTTTCCAATTCCACCCAAAGTTGAGCACGAGTTGTACCCAATTCTATAAGTGTTTCAATTGAAAGGTGATTAGTCACAGGCATAGGCAGTCCAGTATTGATCTCGATATCCGTAAATTCTTTTAACAGGTCAAATTGGTAAAGTGAGGTCACTCGAAAATGACGAACACCCTCAAAATATGCCGCATTTATACTGTTTTTTAATTTATCAAGTTCATCTTCCGGACAGAAAAAGGGTAAAATATATTCTTCTCCGGGCCGAGCATCCGCTTCTTTGGCCTTTCGATCTGCTGATATTTTTTTATCCCCTTTAACGGCAATGGTATGGATGGGTTTTTGATTGGCACTCTGTATTACCGGAAACTCGTAAATCGGTTCGGGAGAAGCTGAATAATTTGTTTCAAGCCATTGAGAAAATGATTGGCGAAATTTGCGAATATCGCGCTGCGATGCGAAATATTCCCCATTGATCATAACATCCACCTTTTTTATTCCAAGAGTCGGTGTTACGGCTTTTTTAAATTCTTTTATAAAGGTATCGGCTTCAATGGCTCTATTTTCCGCCGGAGGTAGATCTATTTCCAATTCCCAAACAGGTAAATGAGGATGATCCGATACCTGAACTTGTAAACGCTTTGAAGAAACATTCACGTTAAGACTTAAATTATTTTCTAGCGTAGGAAGTTGTTCGATAAGGCGTCCGTACTCTTTGACTGAATAACCGGCCAAATAGACAATACCATCATCAGGAATCTCTTTATCACAATGAATAAATCCTGTCTCATGATTCCCTATGCGCGTTGCAGGTTGATCGTTTTTAGTGATCTTTGTCACGGTGATTGCGGGACCTTCCATGCCGCTTTTCGGCTGAATACGGATCTTATCACCCATTTTTACCGGCTGTGATGCCTCCATCATAAATCCATTGCTCTTTGTACTGATAACATGACCACATTGCTTGCCGGATACACCCAGTCGTTCAGACTCGATGAGATCACCAAATTGCTCTTTATCGTAGAATCCGCTTGACCATTTTCGTCCAAGCGCACCGGAAAGGATTGCTTTAGCTTCAGGTAATTTTGCCTTAATCTCATGCTCCTCTGCATCCAACATCATGCGATAAGCTTTCACGGTTGACGCTACATAATCGGATTTACGTAAGCGGCCTTCAATCTTGAGCGAATGCACGCCCGCTTCTTTAAGTCTGGGAATATCTTCGAGTGTATAAAGATCTTGAGTTGAGAAGAAAAAACCATTGCCCTCTTTAGAAAAATATCTACGGCGACACG
>CAYTLV010000049.1:0-4057 GCA_964438445.1 uncultured bacterium
TCATCCATGGTTTACATTTTTTGTATCATTTCAACGCTTGCAAATTCTCCGTCAAATACTAGCTTGGTGATAAAAAAATACATGTCTATACCTTCAATATTCAATTTATAAGTAGCACGAAATCCCTCATTTGCCACTGTGCCTACCTTTGTGATAAATGGTATTACATCGGTAATGCTTAACCTTAACCGCACTTTCAGTAATCTGGAATTATCAACGTAATGGATGGCACCTTTCCAGTGTGCATCATAGGCATCGCTTAAATCAAAGTTTCCCATTTTGGGGTACGTGCTATATGGCGTATAAACTCCATCATTGAAATCCTGGTAATTTTCATACCAGTTCCAGGTAATAGCCGCCGCACTCATGCCCTCCCATACCAAACACCTTGGCGCCCATTTCGGGGCTCTCCATAACGGGGTGTCATATATATCTTCCAACTCCTGTGAGCCCCATATCCTTGGAAACTCCCCGTTTATTGGTCCTATCTGCATGTACCCTCCCGTTGCTGTGGGGGTAAAAACTAAATTTTCAAATACCTCTTTTCCCTTTTGTGCGTAAACACTTGATAGGACTATCTCTTTTGTTAGTGGTAAGCCACCGGAGTTCACCCATTCTGTATATGCTTGGTCGCTGTCATCATCTTTGTACCTGAATAATATGTTTTTCTTCCACCCGCTTGCAATAAATTCCTGCTCCGGTTCATCGGAATAATCCAGTTTATCACTCCAATCAACAACGGTATCACCCACAAAATTCGGGGCGTCCACAATATGCACTGTTTTATTTTGCTCATCTATCCAAAATCGTAAATTAGCCATCTGCTTAATAGCTTTTAAAAATTCTAAACTGTCAATATCCGGGAGTGAAGTTGTGGGGCTCATTGTTAATCCCGTGCCCTTGTATTTATTTAATTCTGAGAATGCAACGCTTTCAAAATCTGTGATTATTGTTAATTCAAGGAATGCTGTTTTCGGAGTAGAACTTGAATATTGCCCGGAACTGGCCCCATCCACCCGGCATTTTATTTCATCCCCGGCCTCTGCATAAAAATACCCTGTATCACAAAGGGTTGGGCCACCGTCGAACGTGCTGATTGTTTTACTGGCAATAACTGTTGCCCCCTTGTAAACCCTCATTGTGGCCTCCTGTGATGTTACAGACCAATATCCATAACTATTGTTATGGTCACAATCAATGGCTGCTGTAAATTTAAACCTATATGTGCCTGTTTCCGGCACGGTATATATATCCGTGGCGGTTGCATAATCAGCCCCCTCATCTGTTGTTTCCGTGCCAAAATCTACCGGGTCAAAATCAAAGTTTATGGTGAAACTTGCAGCTGTATAATGGGTAACAGAAGCCCTGTTTTCTAACATAGTCCCAACCCTAACAGCCAGCTTCTTACTTTCTAAAAATTCACTATCCGCTACCGTTTCCTCACCAAGAATATATAAATTTTTGTTAGCTGTTTGTGCGCACCAATTACTCCCTGCAATGGTGAATCCAGCATCTAAAAATATACGCTCCATTATCTTTACCATATTCCAGGCACACACAAAATCATGGGGTAATATCCAACCCGTCGCTCCATGGCTATCACTCCATGAATTAGCAAAATTTATCATTGGATAGCGATACAATGTCCCGATTGATGCGGTCCAGGAATCTTCAACATTGGCACCATTGAACTCATGTTCATCTGCACCCTGCCAATTCAGATCCCGGATACTTACACCGCTGATGCTCTTTACCCAACTATCGGCATTGATGATAACATTTAAAAAGGATTCTGTGATAGATAGGGTTTCCATTTCACCCCTTATAAGCTCCACCCCGTCCATTGTTAATCGCATCGTGTCGGTAATCTCAGAATGGATGTTTACCTGTTGAATGTTACCAAGTATCTTCCTGTTTTTTAAAGTCAGGGGGATTTTTAGTTTATAGGATTTATTTGAATTGCCAATATCCGGGCTCCGTAAATCGTAAACCTGTGATTTAATATTTGCGCTATCGCTGTAGTCCAATAGCTCGGTGCCTAAATAAAGTTTTATTTTACTCATTGTATTCTACTTCTAGATCATTTCCAAACATCTCTCCCCTCTCGGACAGCTTCACTGTATCAGTGATAACACCAACCTCCCTGTATTTATCCGCTAAACCTTTGTTGTACATCCACACGGGCAGCTCGCTATATGTTAATTGGTGCAACACCTCATTCACCTCTTCAGTCTCGTAAAGCGTTTTCAGTACATGACTTATCTTCCGAAATGCCCTGGCTGTTCTCCTTATCCTGTTAGAGTTGGCATACATCATCCTTTCACTTGTCCCGTTTTTTATTGCTGCACCGCGGAATATCAATGTTTCTTCTCCCAAGTCGCCTATAAAACTAAGTGCCTCCATATCCGGGTAGCTGATAAGCTCACAATTGATTGTCAAAGCGGCAAGCCCCCAATCACCTTGTGCATCAACAAGGTCAACGCTAAAGCTGGCAAGTGAGGCAGTAAGCCCCGCAATGGTAGTGTCATTTATTATAAGCATAGCCCAACCAATACCGGGTGCTGTTGCCCCGGAGTGTGCCGAACCATCATTGTACCAACTATTAATTGTTATCTCAGAATTCCAGATATACAAAAGGCGTATTTCCATACCTACGCCGTACTTGTATTTCACCCCTCCACTTACAACACCCCTATTACATGGTTTGGGTGTTACTACTGAATCACTCAATAAATAATCATCTGCCAAAACCTCACCAGGTTCAACTACAACGGGGACAAACATCATGGTATCGGATTCCTCAATGTCGCCTGTTGTTACTACGCCGCTGGCGTTTTCGTAAACCTCGGAGAATACCACCCTGAAAAATACAGTGGGGTTGTTATGGTTGTCTGTTACTTTGTACAGGTTCGGATCTATTGCCAGGGTTGCAGTATAGACTGTATATAGGGAAATTTCTGGTGAAACATAGGCTTCATCTGTTAATAGGAAATAATAATTTGTGTTTGCTCCCAGTTTTAGGCTTGATAATCCTGCGTATTGGATTTCGTTTCTGATGCCTGTCTCTTGGATTCTTAAAGTAACGGGATAATATGTATTTACAAAGTCGTTATCAACCTGGAAAACATACAACTCACCCTTTGCCATTGTCAGGGTATTTGAATATGCTAAGGCGTCTCCGGCAGATATGGCGCTTGTTATTGTTTTCCCGGATGTAAGAAATGTTGAAAATCTGGACATATCATTTGTCCAGTGTGTCAATAATTGGCTTCCCAAAGTTGGTACTATTAAAATGTCGCTTCCTCCTACCGGCGCATCACATCTCCCTATAAATGATTTTAGTAAATCAAAGAAATCCCAATCACTTATACCTTTGGGCTGCTCCAATACTGCAACGGGCTCGCCGCTTTTCTCTCCATATACATAAACCTTGGCCCGTATTCTTAGGTTCTGATAGCTGGAACCTTCGGTCAGGGAAGTTGTAACGGTAAATTCCGGGGCGTTGGTTTGCTGTTTGCTGGGGTGTGTATCAATTGACAAGCTCATTTTTCATTCTATTTATCATGTTTGTAAACTCAATATCCAGGACTTTGTAAACTATGTTATATAATTTCTCATATACCAGGGGTTCAGATTCCTGCATGGTACGTGTAAACCATTCCGTGCGGTGTCCGTTATTGGAATATGTCATTGCACCCTTTGATGGCATGCCCTCCTTTTTATGTGTCTCAGCAATAGCAAAGGCGGCAGATTTAGCGGCTTTACCTGATAATCCCATGCGTGCAGATGCCCATGATGTGAGGGCATCGATGTATGCTGATTTCCCTGCACCACTTCCCCTGCTATATGGTATCTTATTTGCCGGTACTCCTGTATCCTGATACTTTCCATAAGGCAACATCCATATTTCTATCATGGTGCTATCTGCCATTTTCTTTACCACAAACTCCAATTCCTCTACTACCTTACCCGTCATGTTATGGCCCTGCGCAATCCATTCCCTTAACGCTTGTTTTTTAATCGTTTCAAAAAGGGGCTCATATTGTGCAATGTTGGC
>CAYTLV010000049.1:4157-9780 GCA_964438445.1 uncultured bacterium
TTAAAAATATACTTTCATTGTTACAGTGTACATAATGGCAATGTCCTGATCAGGGGAGAAGTTGGCAACCTCATAAAGTTTCAGCTTCATGGTCCGGGTATCAATATATACCTTACTGCCAGCAACGGAATTTAGTTTGTTGAAATAAACAAGTGCCTGTGCCTTTAGCTCCTGCCACTTGGTCATACGGTCATGTGAGGTGTAATCAAATAAGGCAGCGAAGTAAACAGGTATCTGCAAAGTTGCCTCTACCTTGGCGTTGTTCTCTTCGATCTCTGCGGCTCCTACATCCCAAAAGGCAAAAGGATAGGTTTTAGTGCTATCTTCGTTCATCACTGAATAAAAATCAAATAACACCTCCTTGATGCTTGTGCCTGTTACTACCCCAAGCGCTGTTTTAAGTGTCGATAAGTTCATTTATTCACTGTTTAATGTTTCAATTCCTACCCTAACTGCCACGCCCGCTTTCAATGGCTTTCTTCTGATACTTCCCCTGTGATCTGACATAGCTTAAATAATTATAGAATTCATAAATATTTATTTTCTCCACCTGCCTTACCGTTCCGTATGCAGCCGATTGTGCTACCTCATATATCAAGCCTCTGACTCCATGGCTTCCAATCCCGCTTGTCTGATACGCTCGTTTATTTCCTGAGTGCTCGAAAACATTAGGATATAAATGAGTGATCTTTTGCTGTGTTGCATAATGCAAAAAAAAACCCTCCACACGCTATCCATGTTCATCCTTCGCATCAATGGCTCACGTTTCAATACCATTTCATCGGAATATTTTTCACCTTTCTTACGAAGGTAAACAGCACAAAAGCGTGCCATCTTGTCGGCATCTTCCTTCAGCTCATGGATAACCGTTTCAATGCTTGCCGCCTCAGAAAAAGTTAATATATCTGTCCTGTGGTTGGGCAGTACCTCGTTATCCAGCTTCAGCGATTCAGGTAAGTAGAATATCTCTCTGCCTACCTTTATTTTATCACCCTCACTTGTTGTGCTGTAGGGTGTTATTTCGCCACCGATAATATCCACGGGTGCCACATAGAAAAGTGAAAGAACGTACTGCTTTAAATGGTTGTTAAAAATATTCTCCCTTACATCCCGGTGCATCTTATTGATTACCCTAACGGGTATATTGGAAAACAGCTTTATCACCTTGCCGTAATATCCTGGAAATATTTTGTATTGATCTTCGACTGTGAATTCTTTAGTCAGGGTATCATAATCCTGTTCTGCTTTTTTCCTTTCCTTCTCCTTACCCGTGTTCATCCTTGCCCCTATCTTGTATAGGTCAATGAGTTTTTCAGGTGCGGGTAATTTTGAAAGGTGTATGAATTCATCAAGCGTAACCTCTTCCCATTTATCCCGGATGCTGTACTCCTTATTTTGTAGTGTTATACTCAGCATCTTTTGTGGATTACCTTGAACGTGGATCGAAACGGTTATACCTTCTCACCCTGTCCGCCATAATCTTCAGACGGGTTGCCCAGGATGATTGTATCTTCCATGGCTTGTCCTTAATTTTGTTTTCAGCAACACGGGCGGCAATTTTCTCTGATAGGATGTCAAGCTCCTGCATGATTTCAAAGTCAGTTAAAACGTGGGGTTCTTTTTTGGCTGCGGGTTCTTTCGCAACGGCTTTTTTCGGAGCTTCAACTTTAGCTTTAGGAATTTCTTTCTTGACTTCAGGTTTTACAGTCAATTTCTCTTTTAAATCTTCTGCTGTTTTGTTACTTTTGGGATTCATTTTGGTAAGTATTTGTTAAAACGCACTTTAATTTACTGCAAATTACTACATTTTACTTGATAAACGTACTCAATTTTTTTACGTGCGTTGTTTTTCCTTGATTTTAATTCCATTCCCGAACCTATCTGTTGCATAGATCCTGTGTTTGTAAAACTCATTGATACCCATTTCTGCACCCTTGGGCATCTTACGGTTTATATCATCTTTCTCCGATGAATTAAGAAGTATAAAAAGATCAGATTGATCTAATATGTTGTATGGTCTGCCCTCTGACTTTGAAAGTTCACGGGCGTTTTTCTTTGCCATTGCCAGGGTATATCTGTTAATCCAAATGATAAACAAATCCCAAAGCGGCTTGCTTGTTGGTCTTAGTTTTTTGTAGGTTATCATGATTTTAAACTATTATATTACCAGCCCAAAGTGATTCAAAAACATCTTTGTTCATTTTATGGGCTGTCCTTATTGAAATACTTTCCTTTGATTGTGGATGCTCACAAAGGGTTTCAATATCTTCAAGCATTCTCGGCACGGACTCTATTATTTCAATAGTTCCCTTAACCCCATGTTTGGCAATAAGCCCTATTAAAATTAATAGGTTGCGCCTGTTGTGTTTCCTGTGTTTCATGATTGTAGTTTTTTATCTAAAAATGATTTTATTGTCTCTGCCATCTTTGAAATATCAGAATGCTCCGGACCAAGGACCGTCTTCCCTGCTAATACATTTTTTCTACTTAGGTGCAAATCATATTCAACGGTGTAAAAATCTATTACAAACTCCTTGGTTGGGCCGTTGTGGTCTATTACCTCTATATAAGTGGGGTGTACATTTTGGATGTATATTTTCATAACGTGTAATTTAGTGCGCAAATACAGTTAATATGGCGTAACATATAACCCGTTACGCTTGCTCATAATCTTGTTGTTTGTAATATTTTCCCTGATCCTGTGGGCTTGGTTAAGAATACAAAGCCATAACGGGAAGGGTCAATAGTATGGTTGTAATCATCAATAGGGACGCCAGCTTTCTTATCATTCCAGCAATAGTTGTTCAGCTCCCTTGCTATGTTCTTGCTCTTAGGTGTTACGATAATTAAATAATCCTGCATCATCTTTATGGTCTCAGCAATAGTGGCAAGTGATTTGTTTACAGGTACAATATTTATCCCGTCGGCCTTTATCTCATGTATCATCCTTGGGCTTGCACAGTCGGCAATGATAAGATCATCCTTCTTTTTCAGCGAGTGCATGGTGTTAGTCTTTAGCTCTGCTACGCTTTGCCCGTCTTTGTAAAACAGTTCATCCAGGTATATCTGTTTGTGTTTTTTATCTACTGCAATACGTATCAGGGTATCGGGATCTGAAAAGCCAAAGTCCATTCCGTTGACATACGGTAAGGTTTCATCGAACGCCCCAAACTCCCAATTGGTAAATATCACACCCTCGGCCTGTGCAATCCATTTGCCTAAATATCTGTGTTCGTATCGTGATAAGTTGGCTTTTTTAACCTCTTCAGCTCTGCGTAGGAACTTGCTAGATAAGTTTTTAATATTATCTATGTATGAAGAGTGGATATAACGGACATTTTTCCTGACACCATTAAATCCCGGCTGCACCCCCGCTTCCTCGAAGAACCGTTTATAAACCCAATGTTCGTTGGTCGCTGGGTTCATAATTATGATGGCTCTATTCTGCACCCCCGCCAGTCTTATGGATTCGTCAATAGTATCAAAATTATCTTCGTCGATTAATTCCTCTGCCTCATCTAAAATGAATGTTGTAAGCCCTGTTATTGATTTTAAATTAGCTGTTTGATTTCCTGAACTTGTGCGGATGCCTCTAAAAACAATCTTAGATCCGGTGAGCTTATTTTCTATTTCTGTCTTATTGATTTTGAAATTCTTTTTATGTCCAAACCTGTCGATCTTCTCTGTAAATTCCGGTATAATTGAAAGGTGCGCTGAAACCATTGTGTATCGTGAGTATAGTATTACATGATTGGGTTCGTAGGATAAATTCTCTAAAAATTCAGATACAGAAAATGACTTACTTGACCCTCTACCGCCTGTAATTACAAAATAATTACTTTCGGAATCGGTCCATAAAGGTTCAAATAGTTCGTGCCTATCCATTTTTCTTTACCCAATTAATAATAGGAATATTTACTTGGCTAAAATTCACCGTTACCTCGCTATCAATACCCAATAGCTCACACCTCTGTTTTATGCAGGTTAATATTAGTTGTATGTACCTTGCATCGGCCCCTTTCTTTACCTTCTTGTAAACCCGCTTTTCTCCTCCTACAACCTTATCATTTAATACGTTTTGTTCGCTTTGCTGTGTAACTTCGGGGTTCTTTGATTCAAACCATGCCTCTGATGCCTCCGCCTCCCATAAGTCAAGTTTCGCCAACTGCTCGGCTTTTATTTCGTCAATGTTTGCAATGGAATTTTTCACCCATGATTCTGAAAGCTCCTTTAAATCCCTTGATACCTGGCCTTGGGTAACACCTACCTCTTTAGCAATTTGATATTGCGGCATGCCCTGTAAATAAAGGACTGAAACTTCATTTAGTCTTTTTGTGATTATATGTTTTTTATTCTGTGGCAATATGTAAATACTTTAATGTAAATAACTAAGTCTTTAGTTTGAAAATATGATAGTTGCTAAAATGCATATCACGGCACCCAAGCCGATAGTCATAATAAATATTGCAATCGCTAATCCTTTTCCTTCAGGTTCGGGGTTTGTTTCGTTGGTCATATCCTTACGCTTTAATCATATCAATGTAAATATCATTCACCTTCCCGTTCTCCTCTTCAGCAATACAATAGGCAATCACAGTTCTTTCACCATCCATTAGCTTGGCATCTATTTTGGTTTTCATTCTATTGGTCAGCATCTAATTTTTCTTTATAATGATTGATAATCCTTTCCATGTGATGAATATAGAAGTCATTAAAGATTTCATATCCTTGGGTGTTCTGCTTCCACCAAACAAATAACACCGCCCTAATTCGTTGGGACGGTGTTTTGCCTGTGTCGTCAAAGTCTGTTTTAATAGCCTTGAGTTGTTCTATCATCTTATCGGTGAACGGGTCAGAATTAAAAGCAATGTATCCAGCCTTCATAAGTGATGCCTGAATATCTGCCATTTGTTCCGGGGTGGGTTCGGCTGTTTCAAAGGAAATTTTAACAGTTCTATCCTTTAATGAACGATATGATTCTAATTGTGCGGGAATAATCAACATTATACTTTACTTTTATGATGCAAATTAAAGTAAAATATAGCATACCTGTCAAGTAAAACATGAATTATTTTAGGAAATAGTTTTCAACAGTGGCAAAATACTACTCTATAATAGTGCATTGTGTCACCATTTCCTCGGTTGTTTTCAGCGTGGTATCTTGCTTGGGAATGGTTGTTACGGAGTATGAGTTTTCACCTTCATATATCGTGACGTGTAGCTGTGTCTGGCAAAACGTGGTATCATGAATCAATGAGTCATTGAGTATTGTGGTACAGTAAAAGCAATATACTTCTTCCTGCTCCCGGGTGCATTCGGTAAATAATAAAAGCGCTATAAATAATATCATAGTTTTCATTGTGGCTGTTCTATTTAACCCAAAGTTACATAATTTCTTTTACAACAGTGATTTTTGTAAGCGGGCAATCTTCATGAAAGCCGGCTATGTCTGCACCTAAGAAAACGGTACTCCCTGGATAGCCACACCACATATCATTTCTGAAGGGGCAGTTATTACAGTTTTGTACTTTGATGGTCATGTTTATTGTCTTGTTTATTAATATAAAAACTGGACAATTATATAATATCCGATATTCTTTACTTCGCAAGTGGTTATTATCTT
>CAYTLV010000050.1:0-9622 GCA_964438445.1 uncultured bacterium
TTTGCCTTTATACTTTTGCCTTTATACTTTCAAAAACTGCGAATTGAAAATTCGTAGTTTTTGAGCACTTATCCACATTTTTATCCACACGCAAACCTATATTTTTCAATAATTAATAGTATTTCGCTTTCATTTATAAATATTCTCGTTTAACTTATCGGACAACAATTATTTTCGAGGATATAATGGCAAATAAACAAGATATTACACGCATACCCCCGCAGTCAATAGATTCTGAAAAAGCAGTTTTAGGATCTATGATGCAAGAAGAAATGGCAGCAAGTCGCGCTTTGGAATTATTAAATGAGGATTGCTTCTATCTTGATGCCCATAAATTTATATATCGTGCGATGAAAGATCTCTATACGGAACATAAACCCATTGATCAACTGACCGTAGTTGAAAAGCTAAATCAATTAAAACTAATTGATGATACCGGTGGTCCCGCTGTAATCTCTGATCTGATCAACCGCGTACCTTCAGCTGCCAATATCGAATATTATTCCAATCTTGTTAAAGAAAAATACATTCTTAGAACTATTATTTCAGCTTCAAACGAAATGATCGACAGCGCATTCTCTGAAACTGATGAAACGGATATTATTCTTGATAAAGCGCAGCAACAGATTTTTCAATTAAGGGAGAATAGTGCTTCTCAAGATTTTGTAGATATGAAAAGTATTCTACATACGACAGTCGAGCATATTGAGGCCTTATCTCATCATAAAGGCGATGTAGTGGGTATTCCAACAGGATTTAAACAATTTGACGCAATTACCAATGGATTTCAAAACTCCGACCTGGTTATTATCGCCGGACGACCCTCAATGGGTAAAACTGCTCTTGCATTATCAATGATGCGCAATATGTCTTTAGATCATGATGTAAAAGTCGGTTTCTTTTCACTGGAAATGTCTCAAGAAGGTATTGCCATGCGATTACTCAGTATGGAAAGTGGGATTGACCACCAGCTATTAAGACGTGGTAAAATTCCCCCGAACCAATGGGAATTTCTAACAACAGCTGCAGGTAAGATCAATGATGCAACTATCCATTTTGATTTTACTGCAAATCTTAATGTTTTGGATATGCGCAGTAGGGCAAGACGACTAAAAAGCCGTCTGGGTAAACTAGATATTATCTTTGTGGATTATTTGCAGATCGCACACGCCACCGTAAGAAAAAATGATAGTCGTGTACAAGAAGTTGCCATGATATCACAGCAATTAAAAGCCCTTGCAAAAGAATTAAAGATCCCTGTCATAGCTCTCTCTCAGCTAAGTCGTGCTCCCGAGCAACGTGGTGGTGACAGCCGCCCCAAATTATCTGACCTTCGTGATTCCGGAGCTCTTGAACAGGACGCTGATCTCGTGATGTTCATACATCGTCAGCACTATTACTCAAAAGATCCGGGTGATGAAGGAAAAGCCGAATTGATCATTTCAAAACATCGTAACGGACCTACCGGTAGTGTTAATTTGATCTTTAAAAGTGAGATCGTTCGTTTCTTTGACGCTCCATATGACTCTTATGCTCATCAAGCTGAAGAAATGTCAATGTAACTAATATGATAAACGAATTACCAAAAACTTTCCCTAAAGATTTCAATGAACTTATTGAAAAGATAAGATTATACAATAGCAATATTGATACTGATATTCCCCTTATATGGAAAGCCTATAGTTTTGCCAAAACCGCTCATAAGGATCATTACCGTATTACCGGTGAACCTTATTTTGTCCATCTATACCAAACCGCCTATATTTTAGTAGAATTGAACATGGATACCCCTACGATCTGTGCCGGTTTTCTTCACGATGTGATCGAAGATATAAAAATCCCCGAAGAAGTCTTGAGAAATGAGTTCACGCCCTTGATCGTTAGTCTTGTTGTAGGAGTCACCAAGATCAGTGACATGGATTTTGAAAGCGTGCAACAGGAGCAAGCACAAAATTTTCGCAAGATGATGTTGAAGGTAGCGGAAGATATTAGGGTAATTATCATTAAATTTGCAGATCGTCTTCACAATATGCGGACTCTTGATGCCATGCCTCCAGAGAAGCAACGCATTAAATCACTTGAAACCCGTGATGTTTATGCCCCTCTCGCCCACCGTCTTGGAATGTACAGGATCAAGATGGAAATGGAGGATCTTTCACTAAAGTATCTCAATCCTGAAATTTATAAAGAACTCAATGAACGCATTGATGATCAAAAAAAGCGATCGCAGCATGATATTGATGATTTTATCTCTTTGATCCAAAAATATATTGGTGAAGAAAATATTGAAGCACGTGTTTTTGGACGTATTAAAAGCTTTAATTCAATTTACAACAAAATGCTACGCCAAAATCGTCCCTTTGAAGAAGTATTCGACATTCTTGCGATCCGAGTTATTGTAAGCTCAATTACCCATTGCTATTCTGTGCTGGGTATTGCACATCAAAAATTCACACCGATCACCGAGCGCTTCCGTGATTTTATTGCGACACCGAAATCAAACGGTTACCAATCTGTTCATACAACGGTTATTGGACCTAAAGGTATTCCCATCGAGATACAGATCCGCACGGATGAAATGGATAAAACTGCAGAAGTCGGTATTGCGGCTCACTGGAAGTATAAAGAATCCGGTGAAAGTGATGAACTCGACAAGCATATCAATTGGTTGCGCGATCTGGTTGATATTTTAAAAAATGATACACGAGATGATGAAGAATTTCTGGAAACCATGAAGATCGGGCTTTTTAATGATGAAATATTTGTATTCACACCTAAAGGTGACCTCATTAAAATGCCCATTCATTCCACTGCTCTGGACTTTGCTTTTGCTGTCCATACCGAGGTGGGGTTTAGCTGTATCGGCGCAAAAGTTAATGGTAAAATTGTTTCTTTAAACACACAACTCTCCAGTGGTGACCGTATCGAGATCATTACCTCAAGTAGTCACAATGTAAGTTATAACTGGTTGAGATTCGTAACGACAAACCGTGCTAAAAGTCGTATCAGAAAATGGTTGCAACGACACGAATTTGAACAGAGTGTGAAACTTGGTGAGGAAATCCTTGAAAAAGGTTTAAGGAAAGCCAAACTTTCAAGTAAAATAAAAGATGCTAAAACAAGATTCAAAGAATTGGCATTTGATACGGATAATCTTTTCTATCAAGCGATAGGAAAAGGTGACCTGACTGTAAAACAAATTATTAAAGAGCTTTACACCAAAGATGAGAAAGAAAAGACAGCTGGTGGATTTCTACCTGCGCTTCAGCAGTATCGCTCGACCAACGGGATCAGTGTCAGTGGCCTTGAAAATATGTTGGTGCAGCTTGCAAAATGCTGTAACCCCATCCCGGGTGATGAAATCATAGGTTTTATTACACGTGGCCGCGGTATCACCGTTCATCGTCATGATTGCCGGAATATTCCCAATCTTGAAGAAGAAAAAGATCGTTTCATTGATGTAAAATGGCAGGTGAAGGCAGGTCGAACCTTTGTAACTCGTATTAATATTATTAGCGAAGATAGAGCAAGCCTAATCTATGATGTTTCCCAGATCATTCACGATCAGCATACAAATATGTTAAATATAAATTTTTCGGTTGAAGGCAAATTGGCCAGGGGACAAGTTGCCGTTATGGTCGAAAGTTTAAAACATGCAGAACGCATTATACAAAAATTAAAAAATATCCCTGGAGTGTTAACCATCGACAGAACATAATTTTCGGAGGAATCAATGGAAAAGAAGACATTTACAAAGAAAGATGTAGCAAAACACATACGCGTAAGAACCAAAGGTGGTTGTAAAATGCGTATTTATGAATGTGAAAAGTATATGGATGAGATCTTTGCAGCCATGCTAGATCTGCTTATGGATGAGGAAGCTGAACGTGTCCGGATTGAGATCCGAAATTTTGGTGTTTTTGAGGTAAAGAATTCTAAAGCAAAACCGCAAGCACGCAATCCTAAGACAAATGAAGTCATTTATGTCCCTGCACGTAAAAAAGTTCACTTCAAAGCTGGCAAAGTACTGAAAGAATACCTTTCTAAACCCCGGGAAGTATAAGGATAAGCATGAAGCGAGTTCTTGCGATCGATTACGGAATGCGGCGGATCGGTCTCGCAGTCTCTGACCCTCTTCAAATCATTGCCACTCCTTTAGATACGCTTAGGATCAGCAATTATGATGACGGGGTCAAACAACTGATAACCATCTGTGAGGAATACAAGCCAATAACAATTATTATGGGCTATCCAATTGGTATATCGGGTAATAAAACGGATCAAACGCGACTGGTTGACAAGGTAATAGAATCACTGAAATCAAGCATTGATGTCCCTATCATCTCATGGGACGAACGCTACACGTCCATACAGGCTAAAGATATCCTTAAACAACAAGGTCGTAAAGCTCGTGATGATAAAGGAATGGTCGATCAACTGGCCGCACGTATTATGTTGCAGGAATATTTGGATTCGCGGAGCAGCACATGAAACTAAAGCTAAAACATATTCTTCTCCTTTTACTTTCTGCTCTTCTTCTTGAATTATCATTTGCACCATTTAATCAATTTTATACCGCATTTTTCGCCCTTCTCCCCCTTTTATTTATCCTCGAAAAAGCTAAAAACGGTTTTCTTACCGGATTGATTTGGGGAATTTTCTACTCCATTTTCTCAATCCATTGGTTAGCATTGAATACCGGGACATTTCCCTGGCTTGCGACTTTTTCCATGCTACTGGGAGCTGTTTTCCTTGCTTTGAATTATGGATTTATTGGAATGCTTTTCAAGATGATCCAAAGAAAAGACACCTCATTAGCTTTTCTATTCTTGCCATTCATTTGGGTAGCAGTAGAATTCCTGAGATCATTTGGCACTTTTGGTTTCCCTTGGTTAAGTTTGGGACATTCGCAGGCTTACAACACAGTCTACGTCCAAATGGCCGATATCGGTGGTGTTTATACCGTATCTTTGATTCTGCTTATAACAAACTTATTTCTTTTTCTCATGATCAAATATTATTCCCGAAGACGCCTGATCTCTCTTATTATGATCTTGCTTTTCCCTTTTATTTATGGGGCGATCATGATGAATTCCGATCTTTCCTCAGAGAATAAGTTGAATTTTAGGATCGTCCAGCCCAATATTCCGGCTAAAGAAAAATGGATACCCGCAAATAGAGTACCCATTATTAATAAACTCGATTCTCTCAGCAGAATAGATAATGGCTTTCAACCGGATGTGATCGTGTGGCCTGAAACAGCCGTTCCCTATTACCTGCGTTCTTCTATCTACTTTACACACCTGGTAAATCAATGCGCTGTTGATATGAACAGCACTCTGATCACGGGGGCTTTGGATTTCTATTACAAAGATGAAAGTGACTGGCATTCCAGCACCAATACGGTCTTTGTTTTTGAACCTGAAAAATCAACTTTCAATTCTGAAATCTATGATAAATTACACCTAGTCCCATTTGGTGAATTCACACCTGGGGGCACTATGTTTTCCTGGTTGAATAACATGGAATACGGCCAAAGCGAATTTTCTCATAGGAACTTTAGAAAACCATTAAAAATGACTTCTGACAGTATCGCATTTACACCTATGGTCTGTTATGACTCAGTTTTTCCTCATACGGTCAGATCTTTTGTGGCTCAAGGAAGTAAATATAACATCCTTATTACCAATGACATATGGTTCGGTCGCTCAGTAGGCCCTTACCAACATGCAGCTATCGCGATCCTACGTGCAGTTGAAACACGCCGACCTTTGATCCGTTCGGCAAATGCAGGAATATCAATGTTCATTGATGAAAAAGGACAAGTTTTAGATCTTTTACCACTATACACTTGTGGAGTTCTTGATTGCTCTCTATCTGCCGGGATACATGACTCGGCGTACGTTAAAACCGGAAACCTTTTTGGCATCTCCATGAGCGTAATCATGCTTTTGGGAATGATATTCTCTTTATGGCCAAAACGAAAAAAATAGTTATTCTTCTCCTGATCATTTTCACTTCTCTATCTGCAGAAGAAATACGCTCTAATGCTGTATATTTTAAAATGGAAAATCCCTATCTATTAGAGATCTCCGAATTACTTGAAAAACACGATTATATTCTAGTAAGTGATTCCAGTACCGCTCTTTATCATGGAAAATTGTTCTATTATAGAGAAAATAACGATTCGATCCGATGTGAGATCCAACTACAAAAAGGGCAAGAACCTTCCATTATATTAGATTCATTTATGACGGAACCTGTACAAACTAAAAACGTAAGAAACTCCGTATATAAATTCTCCATTTGGATGTTGATTTTAAATGCCATAACAGCGATATTATTTTTTGTTAGATCAAGCTAAAAAAGGACCCATATGAAACGATTATCTCGCACTTTGATTTTACTTACACTCATAAGCACTCTATTCGCGCAGGAACTTACTCCCAAGAATACGGTTTTAAAAAGTATCGTTCTTCCAGGATGGGGAGAATTGGCGTATAAATCCAATTCTGCATATATTTTTCTCGGGACCGAAGTGGCACTTTGGTTAGGGTTTGCTGGATTACGTTACTCCGGCTATGTTCAAAATCAAGATATGATCTCCTTCACGCAATTACATGCAGGATTAACAGATTATCCGAATGATGTTGAATTTTGGTCCGATCTTGGAAATTTCATGACGTATGAAGATCACGAAGAAGAGATGTTGGAGAATCGAACACCGGGAGATATCTGGAGCACCGATTACCAATGGGAATGGAATTCTGAAGCAAATTTAATTGAATATGAATCACTTTTTAGAAAAAAAGAATTGACCCTTCTTGGAAGCGAATTTGTGATCACAGGTATGATCGTTAACCGCATTGCATCAGTAATCAATGTTAGATACCTAAATAAAAAGAACATGCAGATCTCTGCCTTTGCCGCACCAATAAATGGAGGTGGTATCCTTCAGATCGGTTTAACTTTTTAATGAATAAAACAATACGCTACATACAAACCATTTTGTCCATACTTGCTTTTTTCTCTGTATTTTTCATACAAGGCTTAAGCGGACAATTAATTGTATTGGGCGTATTTTTTCTCCTTAGCATATTTTCTTCCAATAGGAATGCTATCTTTAAGATGTTCTTTAAAATGTCTGTACTGCTGATATTTACCCTTTTTGTCCATTTGTTCTTTCGTTTTGGAGAAAGTGCTTATTGGGAAGCGTTTAGAACAACAGCTCTATGGAATAAAGCGCTATATTTTACGCTCAGGAACGGAAATATCTTGTTTATTATGAGCTATCTGGTACGAAGTGGCCCTCAACTTAATTTTGCTTCGATTACGACTTATCTTGAAGGAAAACAGCCTGCAAAATTTATTCAACCTCTTACTCTTGCTATGCGTTATGTAGGTCTGATACAAGATGAATTCCGTTCTTTACAGCAAGTTCATCGTATTATGGGTATCCAAAGGCCCAAACGCCTCATTGCTCAAATACGCTACTACACCTCACTAATTATTCCTACGATCATATCCTCTTTGGAACGCGCTGAGAATCTTTCTATCGCGATGACAAGTCGGGGATACAATCAATTATGATGATTCGTACGATCTTACAAATTGAGTATGACGGTACAACTTACGCGGGATATCAACTACAACTTGATACCCCTACTATACAGGGCGAGATCGAAAAAGCCCTACTAAAACTATATAAAGAAGCTATACGAGTCCATGCAAGCGGCAGAACGGACGCAGGTGTGCACGCGATCTACCAGATCGTTCATTTCACTCCACCAAAAATACTCAAAAACCTTAATCTTAAAGCAGCTTTAAATACTCTACTACCTAAAGATATCAGAGTAATTCAAACGGCAAGCGGTAATGAAATTTTTCATGCCCGCTTTGATGCTCGCGAACGTCAATATCGATATATTATTAAAACTCAGAATACTGCTTTAGATCGTAATCGCGTTTGGCAAATCTATCAGGATCTTAATTTTGAATCAATGAGTATTTGTGCTTCTATGTTTGTCGGGGAACATGATTTTACCTCTTTTTGTTCAGCTCAAGCGGAGGTTGATCATAAACGTTGTATTATTACAAAATCCTACTGGGAAAAAGACGGTCATAAATTAATCTATCATATTCATGGAAATCGTTTTTTACACTCCATGGTCCGCTCCCTTGTGGGAAGCATGGTGGAAGTTGGTAAAGGTAGATTATCAGTGGATGATCTGAAAAATATATTTGAGAGTGAAGATAGAAGTTCTGGAGCCGTAACGGCTCCTCCACAAGGATTAACCTTAATGTATGTAAAATACAAAGAAGAAATAAAATGGGAAGGAAGTTAGGATGAAAAGGGGTTTGATCAGTATTATTTCGCTTATTCTTTGTGTTGTGCTACTCATTGTATCACTTCAATTTTATCTTGATACTCGTCGCCATCTTTTATTTGAATCAATCCAAACTACTGATACAACACAGGTATTACAAGCCAAACTGCAAGATCGTATTATTATCAATGAAAATATCAAATCGGTACGTGAAACAGCAATTACTGAAACGATAGCAAGCTCATCCCCCGCTATTACGGGAATACATGTTACACGGATACAACAATATAGTAATAATCCATTTTTTTCTGATCCATTTTTCTCACGCTTCTTTCCTAACAATACTTACAAAAAACGTATCCAAAGTCTTGGAAGCGGTGTTTTAATATCTTCAGATGGATATATCGTAACTAATGCGCATGTGCTTGGCGATAATGCTGTTGAAGTTTATGCTACGCTCATGGGTGGTGCACGTTATTCCGCCAAAGTCATCGGTAAAGATGAATTAACCGATATTGCCTTACTTAAGATCGAAGCTGAAAACTTACCTTTCATTAAAATGGGAATAAGCGATCAGATCATTATCGGAGAATGGGTTATTGCTCTGGGAAACCCTTTTGGATTGTTTGATATCAGCAACAAACCTATCGTAACTGCAGGTATTATCAGCAGTATCCATATGGACTTTGGTGAGACGGAGAGTGGGCATGTATATCAGGATATGATCCAAACCGATGCCAGTATTAACAGTGGTAATAGTGGTGGCGCTTTAGTTAATATGAGTGGCGAACTTATCGGTATCAATACATTTATTTTTAATGCTAATACAGGCTCAAGCGGATCAATAGGAATTGGTTTTGCAATTCCTATAAACCGTGTTAAGCATATAGTAAATGATCTAAAAATCACCGGCGAGATCGCAAGAAATTGGGATTTTGGTATTTCCGGACAAGCATTAACCCAATCCATTATTGAATACTATAATCTAGAGACTGATCATGGCGTTATCATTATTGATATCAAAGAAGGAAAAGCCGGTGAAGCGGCAGGTCTTCAGATAGGGGATATTATTCTCTCAATCAACGATCAGCCTATCATGCGTAATCAAGATGTCATCGATATAATTAATAATTCATATTTACGGATCGGGGATTCTATCAATGCCTTGGTCAATCGAGACGGAACTGAATTTTCTATTGAAATAGAATTAATACAGTAGTAACTGGTAACTGGTAACTGGGTAACTGGTAACTGGTAACTGGTAACTGGTAACTGGTAACTGGTAACTGGTAACT
>CAYTLV010000051.1:0-3364 GCA_964438445.1 uncultured bacterium
ATTGCGGAAAGACCGGGATTCGAACCCGGGGTACCGCTATAAACAGTACACACGATTTCCAATCGTGCACCTTCAACCAACTCGGTCATCTTTCCAATAAAAAGCTGAATAAAATAGCAGATGTACAGCTCAAAGTCAATGAAAACAAATTGAAATATAATAAAGAGCCTATGGATTGATAAGTCAATAAGTTTATATCGGCACCCCAAATCACACACCCAATACAACATATACCGCATCTACGCCCATTCTTATAAAAGCTTGGGTATTCGAAACATTATTGAATATATTAGGCTGTTGAACAATGAGAACAAGTAAATAAAATGATTCAGAATATATCCCCCCTTATTATAAATACGGTTTTTAAATGACCACAGATCGAATACAAGAAAATCTTTCCTTTCTGCTAACCCAGGTAGAACGTCCGGGTCGTTATACCGGTAATGAGATAAATATAATTAAAAAATCATGGGATGATACGGAATGTCGGATTTGTCTGGTTTATCCCGATACATACGAAGTTGGTATGCCCTTTATAGGCTATCAAATACTCTATCATATTTTGAATAAGAAAGAGGGTATTTTGGCGGAACGCGCTTTTTCGCCATGGGTAGACATGGAAAAGCTTTTGCGCAAACACAAAGTGCCAATGTTTTCGCTTGAAAGCAAACGAGCGCTTTCAGATTTTGATCTTGTTGGTTTTACACTGCAATATGAAATGACCTATTCGAATATCCTTAATGCTTTGGATTTGTCAAATATACCCGTAAGGGCAGCTGATCGCGGAGACAAGGACCCGATCACTATTGCCGGCGGAAGTTGCGCTTTTAATCCCGAACCACTTGCGGACTTTATTGATCTTTTTGTTGTCGGTGATGCAGAAGAGGTTTTTGTTGAGATCGCTGAGATCATTCGGGAGCACAAGAAAAAAGGTTCATCTCGTGCGCAGATATTACAGGCTTGCTCAATGCCGAAAAAGGGAGTATATGCCCCTGCTGTTTATAGCCAAAAGCGTGATGGTGTGGTTCGCGCGGCAAAAATTGCAGCATTAAAGCTTGAAAACTATAGCAATAAACCCATTGTCCCCTTGCTTGAGGTTGCGCAAGATCGTTTTGCTCTTGAGATACAGCGAGGCTGTGGTGCCGGTTGTCGTTTTTGTCATGCCGGTATTATTTACCGCCCGGTACGCGAACGTGAGCCGTCAGACTTGATCAAGCAGACAGAAGAAACTTTGAAAAACACCGGATATGAAGAGTTATCATTATTGAGTCTTTCAACATCAGACTACAGTAGACTTTCTGATCTTGTTGACGGTATTAGTCCCACGTGTGAAGAAAACAATATTGCCATCTCATTTCCTTCTATGCGCCTGGATTCTTTAAATCTAAAGATACTTGAAACCGCAGGCAGGAGAAAGCGCTCCGGGTTGACTCTTGCTCCAGAAGCCGGTACTCAACGATTAAGGGATGTGATCAATAAGAATATCTCAGAAGAAGACATTTTTTCATCAGTTAAATTGGCCCTTGAAAACAAATTTCGCACATTAAAATTTTATTTCATGATCGGGTTGCCCACTGAAACGGATGAAGACTTGCAGGGAATAGTGGATCTATTAAAAAGATTATATGGCTTGATCAGGTCTTATCCGCATGCTCAGGTCAATGTAACGTTATCAAGTTTTATTCCCAAAGCACATACGCCTTTTCAGTGGTCAGAACATGTCCCTCCTGTAGAGCTTGAAAGGCGGATCTACTTTATTCGTAATCAATTAAAACTAAAAGGTATTAAGATCATGTATCGTGATCCCGGGTTCTCAATTTATGAGAGCCTAATGTCACGCGGTGACCGTACTGCCGGTGACATATTGTACTCTGCTTGGAAGAACGGTGCTCGCTTTGACGCTTGGTCTGAGCACTTTGACCAGAAGGCATGGGATGACGCTATTACGAACAGTGGAAAGAAAATTGAAGACATGATCGGTGCTCGTGATCGACACAGCGTATTGCCATGGTCATTTATTAGCACTGGAGTTGATGAAGATTTTCTACGTGAAGAAATGGAAAAAGCCGAGCATGGAGAAACCACGCAAGATTGCAGAGTACACTGTAGCGCATGCGGATTATGTGACTCAGATATAAAAAATCTAATCGCCAAAGAAGTGAAAATTGAAAAAAACGAAGTAAGTGAAATTAAGAAAGAAGAAATTGAACAGCCGACCACTTACTATACTTTACGTCTTGAATATGAAAAGAATGGTATGATGCGCTATATCACACATCATGACTTTATGCGCGTGATCTATCGCGTATGTAACATTCTTCGCTGGCCCCTACGCTTTAGCCGTGGCTTTAACCGTCGCCCCCGAATTGCTGCAGGCTATCCCATACCCATGGGATTTGATGCTGGAAATGAAACGCTGGATATAATTTTGAATGAAGATGTTAAAAATCCCAAAGAAACATTAAATGCAGTGTTGCCGGATGGGATTAAAATTAACAATGCTGAGATCATTCAAGGAAAACGTTTTTCTATTATGGAACATACTAGCGAGCTTTACTATGTTTTCAATTTAATGGAAGAGATAGACACTGACAATATTCGATCACATATTGATGAACAATTGTCTAAAGAAAAAGTGCTTTGCGAACGCAAGCATAAGAAGGGTTTAAAGACCGTCGATTTAAAACCCTTTATTAAATCATGGGATATAAACGATAAAACCTTAAGCGTTTGCTATAAGGTTATCGAATCACAAACCGGACGCCCCGATGAATTTCTAAAACTGGCTTTTGGTGAAAATATACCCTATTTTATCGGTGAGCGAAAATACGCCACCATAAAGGACTGAAATGAAAAGAAATATATACATTAGTGAAACCCCCTTAGAATCCCGTATTGCTATCATGGAAGATAAGCAATTAGTAGAATTCTATATTGAAACCCCTGAAGACGTTTCCACAGTTGGAAATGTTTATTTTGGAACTGTAGAAAATATACAACAGGGTATGCATGCGATTTTTATGAATCTTGGTATGGAACAGAACGGATTTCTTGGTTTTTCCGAGATAAAAGAATACATATCATTTGAAAATGGTAGCTTAAAGCCAAGAACATTTACAGGCGAAAAAGACCTCAAAAAAGGTCAGCACATATTGGTACAGGTCGTAAAAGATGCCTACGCAAATAAAGGTCCGCGCTTAACCACCGAGATCGCTATTCCCGGTCGGTTTGCCGTACTTGCCCCCTATCATGATGTAATAGGGATCTCAAAGAAGATCAGAAATTATAAACATCGCTCAAAATTAAAAGAGATCGCAAAGTCAATCAAGCCAGAAGGTTTTGGAATTATTATTCGAACTGTTGC
>CAYTLV010000051.1:3464-5787 GCA_964438445.1 uncultured bacterium
TATTTTTTCACAAAGAAGGGTCTCTATTTAGTGCACATGGCATTACCGAGGAAACCGATAAACTATTACGCCGTAAGGTTTGGTTGAAAAGTGGTGGACATCTTATCATTGATCACACCGAAGCTATGTTTGTTATTGATGTTAACAGTGGTCGCTACAAGGGACAAAAAGATCAAGAAAAAAATATTATAAAAGTTAATTTAGAAGCTGCAATTGAGATCGCACGTCAATTAAGACTACGTGATATCAGCGGCTTGATCGTGATTGATTATATTGATATGCAGGTAGCCGAGAACAAGAAATTACTTGTTCGCACATTCAAAGAAGAGCTTAAAAAGGACCGTGCATCGGTTAGTGTCAGCGAGCTCTCAAGATATGGCTTGCTTGAAATGACACGCGAGCGCATTCGTCTTTCAATTATGTTCTCACTTAGCGACGAATGTCCTATGTGTCACGGCTACGGTCGCATTCCCAGCAAGGAAAGCATGATCACAAAGATTGATAGCTGGGTGCGTAATTTCCGCCAGCATACGCGTGAACGTCGTGTAGAACTTCAAGTTCATCCACTATTATTTGATTTTATTAAAGAGAACAAAAAGGTTCTTCGCCAAACACAGTTTAAGTATGGCATCAAAATTGATATGATCAAAGAAGAGAGCCTTGGCGTTGGCAGCTTCCGCTTTTTAAGAAAAAAAGACAAGCAGGATGTTACGAATATGTATTAAAGAAGTGATGCATAATATGTAATATATCACTCGTGAAATAATAGGGCGACCGTAAGGTTGCCCTATGTTTTATGGGGAATAAAAAAACGGGAGCAAATGCTCCCGTTTCATTTTCTATAGATATTTACCGTTTAATTTAAACCGAAACTTATACGGTTATCTTCAATTTCAGCTTTGTCTTTTAAGTTGTTCATCCAGTTTTCATAAGTTTGCTGTTGTTTTTCTTCAAGCAATGTTTGTTGAAGCTTATCATGTTTTTGGGCATAAAGTTCTTCATCAATAGTTGTGCGAGCTGTCAATTGTACGAAGACCGAACCATAGTTATCACTTAAAAATGGAGCAGACACGGTATTGATAGCTAAGCTACGGACAACATCAGCAAATGCCGGAGATGAACCAAAGGGATAAGGAAGCTCATCAATTGAAGATGAAAAGCTTTTATATTCCAGATAGAGACTGTTTTTAGAAACATCCAAAAGTGTTACATCACCACGCATGAAGGCGTCATATGCTTCACTAACAAGTTCAGCACTTTTTTCAAGCTTAAGCTCTGCGATCACTGAACGCTCTACAGATGATTTAACATCTTCAAATGGCATATATGATGCCTCAACGACCTCTATTAATTCAGCAACCACGATAGCTGTTTCATTTTCATAAACAGGGCTCATGTTGCCAACTTCTGAGCGATATACCCATTTAGCCAGTGCCGGGAAATAACCAAGATTTCCAAAATAAGGAAACTCTTTTGTGAAACCACCGAGCAGGGTGTCCAATTGTGCATCAACATTATCAAATGCTTTTGCGAAACCGTAACTTTCCACATCTAGAGCGAACGCTTCAGCTTCTGTTGAATAATAATCGTAAGTGTTTACAGGGTCAATGCTGCGAACCAACAAAGAGATCTTTGCCTGTTCTGTGCCTTTTTCAACTTTTTTATCTGAGACCATGATCAAATGATATTCATCACCGATTAAAATAGGCTCAAGAATATCACCGGCTTTTGCCGCAAATACCGCTTTCTGGTATTCGGGGCGAAGCTCATTTTTTGTAAACCACCCCATGTCACCGCTAGTGCCCTCATCTTGAGTTTCTGAAAAGATCTGTGTCAGATCGTCAAATGATTCACCCTCAGATTGTCGCAGGACGATATCTTTAAGATTATAAAGGACGGCAGAAGAGTCACTTGCTGAAGGAATTTTCATCCAATAGATATAGCGGATATTACGATGTTCTTCTTTTTTGTAAAGCTCTTCTTTGTTTTCTTCGTAGTTGACCTCTAAGTCTTCTTCATATGCAATAAACATAGAGTCGGGCAGTATATGTGCGGGAGCCGCGAGATAGTTTGTACTATATAATAGCGACTGGTCAGAGAACTTTTGCAGGACCTCACCTTCATCTATAACCACAGAAGAAAGAATGATGTCATTTAATTTTTGATAAGGTAAAACATTGCTGCGTAAATGATTTTCAATTTCTAACCATTCATTGCCCTGAGGATTTCGAAGAATGTTTAAGTACTTACTGTAGTCAAAAACACTGTCTGTTAAAAAAGCTTCTTGCGTTTTTAAGAACTCGGGCGGATTTGCTTCGAGGTG
>CAYTLV010000051.1:5887-9576 GCA_964438445.1 uncultured bacterium
GCTTCGTAAAAACTTTTGATAGTGATCTTTTCGCCATTAACGACTCCAACAATATCTCCATCCTTCATAAAGGTATCAACGCCACCGGCTCCCCAATTAAAAACAATTGTTATAACAAACGCAGCAATCAGCATAATCATAATGATTCCCATCTTGTCGCGCATTTTGTCCATAATTCCCATTTTGTATAATCTCCTATTAATTAACCAAATAAGCCTAGAAATATACAACTAATACAGGGCAAAAGGCAAAAGATTAAAGTATAAAGTCGAGTTATAAGAAATAAGTATAAAGTATGTTTTCTGATACCCCATTTCTTACGGGTGCCGGGTGGGGAAAACAACCCCGAGTTATTGTAAATATCGGGTTTTCAGATAATTTGACGTGTGAACAATCTTACATAATGTTTGCAAACACAGACAATATGCATTATATTTGTTTGTATATGGAGACATTATGAAAGCAAAATACGCAAAATTGAGATTTCAAGAAAATCAGATTCTTGAATTGTTGGGAGAAAATATTAAACTGGCACGATTAAGGCGAAGACTAACAGCAGAACAAGTATCGGAGCGAGCCAATATAAGTCGGTCAACTTTGTGGCATATCGAAAAAGGAAGTGAGCATATCAGCATTGGTGCAATTTTAAAAGTTTTATCCGTTATGGGTTTAGAAAGCAGTCTGCTACGGGTTGCTGAAAATGATTTATTGGGAAGAAAATTGCAAGATGCAAACCTTATTATCAAGAAAAGAGGAGCTAAAAGTAAAGCAAAATGAAAGAGATTATCGTTTACGCAGATTGGTTTGGATTGCCTGAAACAAAAAAAATGGGCTTGTTAAGATCTGACAACACTAGAGGAAGAGAAGTTTTCTTTTTTGAGTATGAAAAATCATGGCTAGAAAGTGGTTTTGCACAAATAATTGATCCGGATTTAAAATTATTTACAGGCCCCCAATATTTAAAAGATGATAAACCTAATTTTGGGTTGTTTTTGGATTCTTCTCCAGACAGATGGGGTAGAATGCTTATGGATAGGCGTGAGGCCATAAATTCACGTATTGAAAAGCGAAATAGTAAAAAACTATTGGAGTCTGATTATTTGCTGGGGGTAAATGATATAAGCAGAATGGGCGCGCTTCGGTTTAAGCTAAAAGAAAATGGTGATATTTTAGCTAATCAAACAAATCATGAAGTACCGCCCGTTGCTAAAATTAGAGAGCTGGAACAAGCCAGCTTGGAATTAGAAAAAGATAATAATTTTAAAAATACTTCAGCAAACAAATGGCTTGAAATTCTAATTGCTCCAGGATCATCTTTGGGGGGCGCAAGGCCCAAAGCTAATGTTGTTGATATAGATGGGGCTCTATGGGTTGCAAAGTTCCCCAGTAAAAATGATCAAATTGATAGTGGGGCTTGGGAATATATTGTAAACCAAATGGCCGTTGAGCTTGGTTTAAATATGGCAATTGGGAAAGCACAAACATATTTCGGCAACCAACATACATATTTAACAAAAAGATTTGATAGAATAAAAGACAAGAGAATTCATTTTGCTTCAGCAATAACATTACTGGGATATAAGGATGGATATGATAAAGAGGAAGGTGGCAGTTATCTTGAAATTGTAGATTTAATAGAAAAATATGGAAGTGAGCCAACAAATGATATAAAAGAACTATGGAAGCGGATTGTGTTTTCCGTTGCAATTTCCAATACAGATGACCATTTAAGGAATCATGGTTTTTTATTGACCCCCAGGGGGTGGAAACTTTCACCGGCATATGATATAAATCCCAATCCGGGTGGAATAGGATTAAGCTTAAGTATAAACGAAAATGATAACAGTTTGGACTATGATCTTTGTATGAGTGTGATTAGCTATTTTAGAATTAAAGAAAAAGAAGCGATAGAATTTCTAAAAAAAACCAAAAACATTGTTAGCTTTTGGCGAAAAAAAGGGAAATCATTAGGTGCATCAAATATAGAATTGACATTAATGGAAAAGGCTTTTAAAATTTAAATAATATAAAAAAGAGGCGGTTTTGCCGCCTCCTCGAGTTACAAGTCACGCGTTTCGCGTTACCCCTTAATAATTCTCATTCCAGACTTCAAAGTATTTCTGTGCGTGCATACAAACAGGGCAGATCTCAGGTGCTTCGATATCTTCAACGATATGTCCACAGTTCTTACAGATCCAAAAAACCTTACCGTCTTTTTTGAAAACTTTATGTTCTTTAATGTTTTTCATGAGTTTGCGATAACGTGCTTCATGACGTGCTTCCACTTCGGCAACACCACGAAAGACATTTCCGATCTCGGGATAACCTTCTTCGTCTGCGATCTTTGCAAAAGCAGGATAAAGATCTTCCCATTCCTCTTGTTCGCCATTGGCAGCATATTCAAGATTCTTGATCGTATCCGCAAGGCCGACCGGATAGCCAGCATTGATCTCAACTACAGATTCATTCATGCCGTTTGCCAACAATTGTTTGTAAAAGAGCTTTGCATGTTCTTTTTCATTTCCGGCAGTTTCAAGAAAGATCTCGGAGATTTGGAGATAACCTTCTTTTTTTGCGGCAGATGCATAATAGTTATATCGCATGCGAGCCTGGCTTTCGCCGGCAAAAGATTTCATCAGATTTTCTGCAGTTTTCGAATTTTTAAATTCCATATTAATTTTCCTTATGCTTCCCACAGACCGTGGAGATTACACCATTCACGAACTTTTACGATATCAGATTTTTTGACTGGGAATTCAGCCTCGGGAGCACCATCAGCGCTTAGTTCGGCTTTTAAAACCATATCTTTAGTTTGAACTTCAATAAATTTAATGTGATGATCTTCGTTCATAGGATGAGCTTGATTTTGGCCAACCTTAACTAGAACACCATTTTTAGTTTCTTCAACAAAAGGAACATGTTTTTCCAGAGTTGAATCTTCTGATTTAGCCTCAAGTTTTTGCATCTTTTGGTTACAGCAAACCAAGGCTGATGCACCTTCGTTGAAAACTTCTATTACATTGCCACAAATCGGGCAATAATAGATCTCACGTAATTTGGTCATAAGTACCTCGCTTTTTGTTTATTATTTTACCGGAGGGGTGAAAACCCGGGTAGACAATTCTTTATCAAGCATCAACAATCCATCGCCTTTGCCTTTGACAAGATTTAGTTTGTCAATTAGGCCTTGGAAATTTGCTTCTTCTTCCACTTGTTCATCAACATACCAGTTTAAAAAACTTTTAGCAGCATGATCGTTGACCTCTATAGCCAGATCCATAAGTTTATTAATGAGACTGGTTACCAGCATTTCATGTTCCAAGCTTTCCTCAAATACTGCCTGAGGTGAATCGAATTCAACAGTGGGTTTTTCAATGGTATCAAATACAACCCGACCACCGCGTTCATTTAGATAATGATAGAATTTCATAGCATGAAAATGTTCTTCTTCTGCCTGGACAATCATGAAATTAGCCATTCCGGCAAGGCCTTTATCTTCAAGATATGATGCCATTGAAAGATATAAATATTCCGAGTATAATTCGCGATTGATTTGGTAATTTATTTGATCTTCCAGTTTTTTGTTTATCATGTTTTTTCTCCATTTGTTTTGGATAATATACAACAATTATTCATTTATGCAAAATTTCCCGCAATTAAATGTTTTATATAGTGTAAGCTAAAAAATA
>CAYTLV010000052.1:0-9475 GCA_964438445.1 uncultured bacterium
TCAACTATCAACTATCAACTATCAACTATCAACTATCAACTATCAACTATCAACTGATTATATTTTCTGGAACACAAAGTCATTTCAAAGCATATACAGCCTTAGTTTTAGCGTAGGTTTTTATTGTTATACTTCACAATTAGAATTAAATTAATCTTCTAGAATATTAATTGGAGGAAAAGATGACTGATACGATCACAAGCGGACAATTATTTATGGGTCTAGTCTATAGCTTAACCCAATCTGCATTTATTAGTTTGGGCAAATTACCTGATCCTATGACGGGTAATATTGACCGAAATCTCCCGCAAGCATCACAGACAATTGATTTGCTTGCCGCATTACAGGAGAAGACCAAAGGTAATTTAGATGAAGAAGAAGATAAGTTTCTTAGCAGAACTATCTCTGACCTTCGTTTGAATTATGTTGATGAGGTCAATAAACCTGCAGAAGAAAAAGAGGAAAAGAAAAAGGAAAAGAAAGAGGATAATGACGCACCTTCCGAAGAAAAACCGAAAGATGCCGAATAAATATTGAAAAAAGGATTATGATGTTAATTGACAAGATCAAGAAAGCAAATAGATTGAAATTAGGCTTTGGGCTGGCTAGTTTCCTGATTTCATTTATTGTTTATATGTTAACAGTGGCACCTACCGTGTCATTTTGGGATTGTGGTGAATTTATAGCGTGTGCATCTACAATGTCCGTTCCCCACCCACCCGGTGCTCCGCTGTTTTTACTTTTTGCCCGGATATTCTCAATGATCCCCTTTAGTGCAGATATTGCCTACCGGGTTAATTTGTTATCCGTTCTTACTTCAGCAGCAACAATTATCTTACTTTATTACAGTATTATTCTTCTCATTCAACGTTTTCGTGGAAAAGCAGAAACATTTAAAGATCAATTTATTGTTTATTTTTCAGCTTTTCTTGGAGCAATGGCATTCGCCTTCTCCGATAGTCAGTGGTTCAATGCAGTTGAAACTGAAGTTTATGCTTTTAGTACTTTATTGACAGCATTGACCGTTTGGCTTGTGCTGAAATGGGATGCAGAAGATTTAAAAGGTAAACATGGCGAAAAATATTTACTCTTCTTATTCTATGCTCTAGGTATTGCAGTTGGGATGCACCTCCTCAATATTCTTGCCATTCCCTTTATTGTACTTATCATATATTTCCGTTATTCAAAATTCGAGATTAAAAGTTTTATTGGTGTTTCTGCACTTGCCGGAATTATTTATTTGATAATTCATAAGGGGATCATTGATGGAACCCCTGAAATTGCTAAATTGATCAATATCAATCCTGCGGCAGTTTCATTTCCTTTGGCTCTTCTTGTTGTGGCTGCAATATTCATTGCACTATTTTTTATTTTTGGGAAAGCATTTAAATCTCGCCCCATCGTCGCTAAATGGAGTCGCTTGGTCTGTATTGGACTTATTCTGATAACAGTAGGTTATTCCAGTTATGAGACCATTTTCATTCGCACACTGAAAAATCCGGGAATAGATGAAAATGATCCCGAGACGGTTTCGGGAGCGGTCTCTTATCTCCATCGTGAGCAATACGGCGCACATTCATGGAACCGTGAAGATGCAATGGCTCAGAATAAAACCGATGTTCAATATAAAAATTCATTTGATTTCTTTTGGCGCTACCAATTCAAACGTATGTACGTCCGCTATTTCAACTGGCAGTATATGGGTCGTGCGGAAGGTGGCGGCGTCGGATGGTCCGGCGCGGGAGTCAATATAAGTCAATTATGGGCACTACCGTTCCTCTTTGGAATGATCGGAGCATTTTTCCATTTTTCAAAGGATTGGAGGCGGGCTTTCCCGATATTGATCTTGTTCCTTATGACCGGATTGGCGATTGTATTATATGTTAATAATCCCGATCCACAACCTCGAGAGCGTGACTATTCCTATGTGGGTAGCTTCTTTACCTTTGCCTTCTGGATCGGTATAGGAGCGTTAGCGGTTTTTGATACGCTTGATAAGTTAATCAAAAAGAAAAAGTTAAAACAATATCTCATTGTAACAGCTTCGGTTCTACTTCTCGTAGCTCTTCCCATGAATCTCTTGCTTGCAAATTTTCATTCACATAGTCGAAAAGGAAATTATGTAGCATCGGATTATGCCCATAATCTACTTAATTCTTGTGAAGAGAATGCTATTTTGTTCACGAATGGCGATAATGATACTTTCCCTCTTTGGTATATGCAAGAAGTGGAAAAATTCAGACAAGATGTCAAGATCGTCAACCTTAGTTTATTGAATACACCATGGTATATAAAACAATTGAAAAATGCGGATCCCGTTCTTCCTCTTCGTTGGAGTGATACGCAGATCGAGACCATTCGTCCCATTCCATGGAAAACTCAGGAAGTTACTTTTGCCGGATTGACGACATCAATCAAACCGACCTATGCGGGGCAATATCTCCGTGTTCAGGATCTCATGATCCTTGAGTTGATCAGAGTGATCAATTGGGAAAAACCTATATATTTTGCGGTAACGGTTTCGACTTCTGCTAGACTGGGATTGGATGAATATTTGTCGATGGAAGGTCAGGTTATGCGCTTGTATCCCCATAAAGTTGACAAGATCGATGAGAACATGATTTATGAGAATTTTACATCCAATTACAAATTCAGAAATCTTAATAATCCGGATGTATATTTTAGTCCAAACACTCAACGCCTCATGCAAAATTATCGTACTGCTGTTCTTCAATCAGCGATGAAATTCATTGAAAGTGGAGATGAGGAAAAGGCAAGAAATGTACTTGCAGCGATAAACGAAAAAATACCTGAAGAAATTATACCGCAATATCATCCCGAGCTAACCTTACAAACAGGCCGTTTGTATTTTCAACTAGGTGATACAAGCGAATATAAAAATCGGATAGATGTCGTTTTAGGTCAGGAAAATCTTGATGAACGAACACTTATGCTGATCGCACAGGAGCTTGTCTATACTATAAAGGATTATGATAAAGCTGAGCAGATACTTTTACCGATGTACCGTCAGGATCCCTATAATAATTGGGTTGCGGGGACACTGGTTCGACTTTATCGTGAAACCGGTGAATACGCTTCAGCGCTGAATATACTCGGTGTATGGCTGAAGACGGCTCCAAATGATCATCAGGCTCAGGCTTTAAAAGTACAGATCGAAGCATTGGTAAATGAATGATATATGCCTGCCGGGAAAAGCCTGATATCCGGGTTAAAGAAAAAGTAGCCCTTGTATTACTCAGCTACAATAGCCGGGTATATCTTGAACGCTTTTTGCCATTTGTGCTGAAAACGGAATATCCCGACTATCGTTTGATCATTGTGGATAATGCATCCACTGATGATACATTGGAATTTTTACAGAAAGAATATCCGCAAATTGATATTTTACATATAGACATTAATCGTGGCTTTACGAATGGTTTTGTGGAGTCATTGGTCTGTATCAAAGCTGAATATTATGCTTTGCTGACCTCGGATGTTGAAGTATCGCCGCAGTGGTTGACACCTTTGGTTGTGGCTATGGATGAAGATGAGAAACTTGGTGCATGCCAGCCGAAAATAAAGGCATACAAAGAACGGGATCTATTCGAGTATGCAGGTGCTTCGGGTGGCTATATGGACAAATTTGGCTATATGTTCTGTAGAGGTCGAATATTTGATACTGTGGAAAAAGATGAAGGTCAATATAATGAACCTATGGATATTTTCTGGGCAAGCGGTGCTGTGTTTCTGATCCGCTCAAAGATCTATCATGAAGTGGGTGGATTTGATAACGACTTTTTTGCTCACATGGAAGAGATCGATCTATGTTGGAAGGTTCAAAGGGCAGGGTATGGGATCAAAGTGATTCCCGCGTCAGAAGTGTATCATGTAGGCGGATCGGTTATCCTTTACGGTTCACCTGAAAAAATCTTCAGGAACTATCGGAACAATCTGGTTCTATTGACAAAACACTTACCCCTTGGGCGCCTTGTCTGGATGTTGCCATGGCGTTTGATCCTGGATCTTATTTCCGCTCTTCAGGCTATGTTAGCTGGACGAAACAAAGAAAGTAATGCGATCTTTAGAGCTCATGTTGATTATTTTAAGCACTTGGGATTGTGGTGGTCTAAAAGGAATGAGATCTTTGAACGCTTGCCTTACAGAAAGATCAAAGGGATATATTCAAGATCCATAGTATGGCAATTCTTTATTCGAGGAAGAAAAATATATTCAAAACTGCCAGGCAGTTTGAGTAAAGGAGAATAAATATGAAGGTGGTCATTTTCGCTGGTGGAAAAGGAAGTCGAATTTCCGAAGAATCAATTCTGCGACCGAAACCCATGATCGAAATAGGTGGGAAACCGATATTATGGCACATTATGAAGCATTATGCTTCCTATGGTCATAATGAGTTTATTATTTGTCTCGGCTATAAAGGCGAAGTGATCAAAGAATATTTTTTAAATTACTTTGCTCATCATTCAGATATGACCATCGATTTGAAAGATAATCAGGTAAAAGTCAGTGACAGTTCCTGTGAAGAATTTAAAATATCCCTTATTGACACCGGTTTGGAAACAATGACGGCGGGACGATTAAAAAGGGTTAAAAAATACTTAGATAATGAAGCCTTTATGTTGACTTATGGTGATGGTGTTTCAGATGTGAATGTTGATAATTTAATCAAATTTCACAAAAGCAAGAAAGGTCTTGTAACCATGACGGGCGTCCAGCCCCAAAGTCGTTTTGGAATGTTGGATATTGATGATAACGACATGGTCCGCACTTTTCAGGAAAAACCGAAAAATGAAAATGTTTGGATCAATGGCGGTTTCTTCATTATTGAACCTAAGGTTTTTGATTATTTACATGATGATGCCGATGATGTAATGTGGGAGCGCCAACCACTTGAAGATATTTGTGAAAAACGCCAATTGGCTGTTTACAAACATTATGGTTTTTGGAAATGCATGGATACCATGCGTGATAAGATCGAACTCAATGACCTTTGGGAGAACGATCCAAAATGGAAAAATTGGAAATGATAAACGAACTAAGATCATTTTATAAGGGTAAGAGTGTCTTTTTAACCGGTCATACGGGTTTTAAGGGCTCTTGGATGCTGGCTTTACTTAAACAACTTGGTGCAAAGGTAACGGGCTATGCTCTTGACCCGGAACACCAGCATGACCTCTATAATTCTTTAGGTGGTGATAATCTCTGTGATTCACATATCGCTGATATAAGAGATCAAAATGCAGTTCATCAAGTTATTGAGGGATCACAACCTGATATCATATTTCATTTTGCCGCTCAGGCTTTGGTGCGTGAATCTTATAAAATTCCGGTAAATACTTTTGATACAAATATTATGGGAACTGTCCATGTTCTGGAAGCTATGCGCATGCTGACAAAACCATGTGCCGGGGTCATGATCACGACCGATAAAGTCTATGAAAATATGGAATGGGAATTTCATTATAAAGAAAATGATCGTCTTGGCGGATTTGATCCTTATAGTTCAAGTAAAGCGGGAGCTGAGATAGCGATTGCTTCCTATCAGAAAGCATTTTTCAATCCAAAATATTTAAATGAACATAAAAAATCAGTTGCATCGGCTCGTGGCGGAAACGTGATTGGCGGAGGGGATTGGGCAGATAACCGCATTATCCCTGATCTGGTTCGTGCTTTACAAAAGAATGATCCTTTGTATGTTAGAAATCCCAAAGCTATTCGCCCATGGCAGCATGTACTTGAATTGCTTTACGGTTATCTTGTTCTTGGCTTTAAATTGCACCAGGATCCGAAATATATTCAGGGTGCTTATAATTTTGGACCTGAAAAAGGTGATGAAATGACCGTTGAAGAACTGGTCAATACAGCTATTCGTGTTTGGGGTAGCGGAGAATTTGAACATCGTCCAGACAAAGAAAACTTACACGAAGCAGGGATTTTACGCTTAGAGATTGAAAAATCAAAAAATATATTGAATTGGCACCCCCGTTGGCGATCCGACACTGCGGTAGAAAAAACAATGAATTGGTATAAAGAGGTTTTTGACGGTACAGGTGCTTTAGAGGTTTGCGGGAAACAAATTGAAGAGTATTTTGGATAAATAATATGAAGATCATTAAAACATTATTTGATAGTGTAAAATGTATTGAGATGCCGCGGTTCGATGATGAACGTGGTTCATTTATTAAATGGTATGACGAAAGATCATTTGCAGAGCAAGGGTTATCTACTTGTTTTAAAGAATCATATTTTTCAATTTCCGATAAAGATGTTATTCGTGGTATGCATTTCCAGGTGCCACCGGTAGACCATGAAAAATGTGTATCCGTATCGTTTGGTGCCGTAAGAGATGTAATTTTAGATATCCGAAAGAATAGTCCAAGCTATGGAAAAGCTAAGGAAATTATACTTTCGGCGGAAAATCATCTCGCATTATTTATCCCCAGAGGATTTGCTCACGGTTTTGTGAGTTTAGAAGATCATACTATTATGAATTATCTTGTAGCGACGGTTTACAGTCCTGAACACGACAAAGCCATTCGCTGGGATTCATTTGCTTACGATTGGAAAATTCAAGATCCAATTATCTCAAAGAGGGATAAAGAAGCGGGGCTTTTTGTCGATTTTAAGAGCCCTTTTGAACTATAATAATTGAAAATCAACGTATGAAAATTTTTATCATTGGCGCATCTGGATTAGTTGGGAGTAATTGCATGCAATGGATGCAGAAAGATCCCGATATGGATGTGATTGGCTCTCACTTTTCTTTTGCGACAATAGATACAGAATATTTCGATGTATTCAATCCTGCGGGCTCAACATTTGATCTTGCAGCTTTTAATCCTGATGTAATAATTCATACAGGTGCTCTGACGCATGTAGATTATTGTGAAACTCATTCCGAGGAAAGCTTCCATCATACTGTTGAATCAACTATAGCAGCCCTTGGGCTTGCTGAAAAATACGACTCAAAATTTGTATATATTTCAACAGATTATATATTCGATGGAGAGGCTGGACCCTACAGTGAGCATGATGCAACAAATCCATTAAGTGTTTATGGAAAGCACAAATTGCAGGCTGAAGAGATTATCAGAGAAAAAACGGACGATCATTTAATTCTGCGAATTACTAATGTATACGGTACTGAAGTAAGAGGCAAAAATTTTATAGCATTCCTGGCCCGCACAGCACAAACAGGAGAGGAACGGACATTGCGATTGCCTGTAGATCAATATGCTACGCCTATTAATGCACGGGATATTGCAAAAATTTTATGTCAACTGATTAAAGATGACAAACAAGGAACTTATCATCTTGCCTCAGACGAATACCTTAATCGGGTTGAACTTGCAAAAAAAGTACTAGACTATTTTCCTTCTTCAAAGGTGAAAATTGAACCGGCGCTAAGCTGTGAATTAGATCAAGCTGCTCCCAGACCCTTAAAAGGTGGATTAAAAACAGATAAAATCAAAAATGAATATCCTGAACTGAAATTTACAACAGTTGACGATTATTTGGAGGAACGATATGGAATTTAAGAATATTGATAAAAAACTAAATAAATCACTATTGAAAATAGCTCGTGAAAAAGTAAAGAAAAATATAGAACCTGGGAAAGACTACATACCTGCTTCAGGTAAAGTATTGTTTGAACAGGATCTTTTATATGGTGTCGAGGCAGTTTTGGATGGCTGGTTGACCGGTGGTCGCTTTCTTGCTGAATTTGAAGAACGCTTGGCGTCAATGATCGGGAATATACGTGCATTAACGACCAATTCAGGTTCATCAGCCAATTTGCTGGCTTTTGCTACGCTTACTTCACCTAAATTGGGTGATAAGGCCTTAAAAGCCGGTGATGAAGTGATCACTGTTGCTTCAGGCTTTCCCACAACAGTAAATCCTATTTTACAGTATCATTGTATTCCTGTTTTTGTGGATGTGAGTATTCCCGGTTATAATGCGAATGTTTCTATGCTGGAAAAAGCGGTGTCCTCCAAGACAAAAGCCATCATGCTAGCACATACTTTGGGCAATCCCTTTGATCTGGATGTTGTAATGGCGTTTGCAAGGAAGCACGACCTTTGGGTTATTGAAGATAACTGCGACGCTCTTGGCGCGGAATTTGATGGAAAGAAGACAGGAACCTTTGGACATCTTGCGACCTGTTCTTTTTATCCTGCTCATCATATTACTATGGGTGAGGGTGGTGCTGTTTTGATCAATGATCCAAAACTAATACGTATTGCTGAAAGCATGCGCGATTGGGGACGGGATTGCTGGTGTGAGACAGGTCATGACAATACATGTAAAAATCGTTTTGGTGGTCAATATGGTAAGTTGCCTTTTGGTTATGACCATAAATACGTTTATTCAGAGCGTGGATTTAATTTTAAGATCACAGATATTCAAGCTGCTATTGGTTTGAGCCAAATGGAGCGCATGGAACCCTTTGCTGAAAAACGTCGCCATAATCACAAGTATCTCACAAATAAATTAGAAGAATTAATCGGTGACTATATTATTACCGATAAAGCTCATCCAAAAGCGATTCCCAGTTGGTTCGGCTGTACAATTACGCTTAAAGATAATTTCCCGGGTGACCGGCATGCTTTGCTGCAATATCTTGAATCAAAGAAGATTGGATCCCGCTTGCTTTTTGCCGGAAATATATTGAAACAACCCGGTTATTTGGATATTCCACATCGTGTTGTTGGTAGTCTTGAAAATACCGATCGGGTTATGAATGATACATTTTGGATAGGAATATGGCCAGGTCTGGAAGACAAGCATTTGGATTATATCGCAGAGATGATCTCGGAATACGTAACTCGTAACTTGTAACTCGAGACTTGTGGATAATAAATTTGAATTAATAATGTTAAGGCTCGAGAAATCGGGCCTTTTATTTTTCTCTGACCTAATTATTGGAGAGAATGATATCTTCGATTTTTCTAGCGATCTCTATCGCACCAATACCATCATTCTCATTGACAATATGCTTTTCGCCATGTAGCACAGCAAAAGTGAAAGCTTTGAGCTCATCGGCCATTGCATCATATTCTCCAAACGATTTTACAGCATCATCCTCGGAGATCGAAAATTTTCGTTCCATGAGATTTGCTTTATATATCTTAGTTTTGGATGAGCAAATAATCTCTCTGCGCCTGAATTCTTCTGCTCTACTCGAAAAAAGAACAGCTTCAGATCCGTTTTCAAAGTTGATAACAGCCGTTGCACGATCTATTTTGTCGCTATGGAGTATATCTCCACTGGCATGGATGTGTTTAATGGGAAAGGGGATTAATTGCCGAACAATATCAATATCATGTATCATTAACTCCATAATGATCGAAACATCCAACCCAACTTTTGGAATAAATGGTCCCTGACGAAAAGCCAAGATGGTTTCAGGGGGAGATGTCAATGCTTTCTTTAGTTCTTGATACACGGGATT
>CAYTLV010000053.1:0-2537 GCA_964438445.1 uncultured bacterium
ATCTAGGTTATTTTAGTAAAGTGACCTTTTTCTAAAAAATCGAACAATTTGATCTAATCATAAACATTTAATCCCAACAAGTAATCTAGCCACTTCTAACCCCCTGTAAAATAACACTTTGCCTAAGCTAAAATACTACCGGGCAGTTTTTGGTCACCTTACCTTGTAACTCACTGATTATCAGATATGAACAGAGTACTGAAAATCCCTGGGTGTTTTAATAATTCTACTAACACTATAAATAACAATAATATAGATGCAATATATATGTCCGATATTTTGGCAAAATCTTTTCAAGAAATTTATCTCATGAATAGATCCCTCGACTTTGCTCGGGATGACACACCTTCGCCAAGGCTATGGTGTGCAGGCAGTTTGCTTTTCATCTAAAATCTTAGGGGCTCCTACATTCTTTCTCGACCATCCGGCAGATCCTCTTCCTGAAGCTTCGGGATTCGGACGCCAGCCGGAAGGTCTTACTTCTTACCACGCTACGAAGGACAGGCAGTATATATTACATTTCAAAAAGCCATATATTTTTTTCTTTGTGCCTTTGTCATCTTTGCGTCTCTGTGTGAGGAATCTTCCGTTTTACATCTCACGTCTTACGCTCTTCCAAACTTTATTGTTTTAAGTCTTGCGCTATTTGTGTATTTTAGTTCATGTTTGGTATAAAAAAAATACATACTTACGTTTTCAAAGAACATTTATTCCCTTTTCTCGGAGCTCTTTTTGTTTTTTCCTTCATATTTCTTGTCCAATACCTGATCTCTCAGATCGATAAATTGGTAGGGAAAGATCTGGGATTTATGGTCATTTCTGAATTTATGATCCTAAGTTTGGCACCGATATTTGCCGAAGTGGTTCCTGTAGCTGTCTTTATTGCCGTTCTGATGGCCTTTGGGCGCTTTGGAGAGGATAATGAGATCACGGCCTGGCGGGCATCCGGGATTAATTTTGGACGTATTTTAGTTTCATCTTTATTATTTGCTACCATTATTGCCGCAGCGATGCTTTTTTATAACAACAACATCCTGCCCGATGCAAATCATAAGTATAAATTATTACGTCAGGATATTGCCTATAAACATCCTGATATAAACTTTGATTCAGGATACTTTCTTGATGATATCCCCAATTATCGCATACTTATACGCGAAAAATATGATGATAAACTTTATGATATACTGGTATATCATGATGCTGAAAATGTTCAGGAAACGATATGGGCAAAAAGTGGGAAGTTAGAAGTGCTTGGAGATAAAGTGATCTTGAATCTGGAAGAAGGGGAGTATCATGAATTCTTACAGAATAAATCGCAGGAATATCGCCGTTCAAGCTTTGATAAATATCGCATGGTCGTTGCAGTGCAAAACCTGGAATTAAGGCGCAGAGATTCCAAATTTCGAAGTGACAGAGAGATGTCCATTAAGGATATGGTCAAGAAAGTGAAAGAATATAGGAGTCTTCAGGGGAAATCTGAACTGAATATACTAAAAAATCTTGCAGTAGCCGGTTTTGATACAAGCGGTGTGGTGCCTCAGGAAGGTTTACTTATAGTCGATCTTGCCATTAAAGATGTTAAAGATTCCTCTGCCATGGCGGGGTTAAATAAAGAAGAAAAGAAAGCACTTCGTGATCGTTTACGCGGACTTGAAAATGTCAAAATGCGTATTAGATCTTTCCGGAATATGGAACGAAGATATAGACAAGCGGAAAGTAAATACCTTGTGGAAATGCATAAGAAGGTTGCTATGCCAATATCCGCGATCATTTTTGTGTTGATCGGTGCGCCTCTGGGTATGATCGTCCGTCGTGGCGGTTTGGGAACTTCCGGTGGTATAAGTCTTGCCTTTTTCTTAATTTACTGGGGTATTCTCATGACAGGTGAACGACTTGCGGATCGTCTGTTAATGGCCCCATGGTTGGCTATGTGGGCAGGAAATATTATATTTGCTTTAATTGGAATGATCCTTGTGCGTTATGCAATTCGCGAGCATCTTACCATACGACTTCCAAAATGTTTTGGAAAAATTATACAAAGATTTAAAAAGAAGTAAGAGGACGTTTATGTTACCCTATACATTGATTGAAAAAAAACAAAGTGGTCAAGCACTGAATAAAGATGAGATCCGCTTTCTTGTCGATGGTTATGTAAAAAAAGAGATCCCTGAATATCAAATGTCGGCATTTTTAATGGCCGTGTATTTTAAGGGTATGGTCGCTGAAGAGATCAATGCCTATATTGATGTTATACTCAACAGTGGGAAACGAGTTAAATTCAACGATAATAATACTTATTACGCCGATAAACACAGTACCGGAGGTGTAGGGGATAAGATATCTCTCATTCTTGCACCTCTCGCAATGGCCAGTGGAAAACTTAAAGTGCCTATGATCTCCGGACGGGGCTTGGGTCATTCCGGTGGAACTCTGGATAAACTTGAAAGTATCCCGGGATTCTCTACGCAAATGTCTTTGGAAGATTTTCAAAAACAGACCGATCGTATCGGATGTGCACTCATCGGACAGACAGC
>CAYTLV010000053.1:2637-9468 GCA_964438445.1 uncultured bacterium
CGTCCTGTGATCAGTGATATGAATCAACCGTTGGGGGACAAGATTGGCAATTGGCTCGAAGTTGAAGAATCACTGGATGTCTTAAAAGGAAAAGGTCCTGCAGATGTAAGAGAATTATCCTTGGTGTTGACCGGTCAGATGCTGGCGATGGCTGATCCGAAACGGTCTGACAACGATATTCGTAAAGAATTGGAAAAGTTACTAGATAACGGTGCAGCATATAATGCTTTTCTCCGTATCTCTAAAGAACAGGGTGCAGATATTAAATATTTGGAGAATCCTGCGCTTTATCCTGTATCAAAGCACATAATTGAGGTCAAATCCGACCGTAAAGGGACGATATCGGGTATAGACACATATCAGTTGGGCTTGGACTCGATCGTGCTGGGAGCGGGCAGGAAATCACTTAATGATACAATTGATCCCAAGGCGGGCTTGGTCGTGCATAAACATCTTGGCGATAAAGTCGAAAAGGGCGAAGCACTGATCACTTTATGTACCGACGACCCAAAAGCTGCGGAAGAGTTAAATAAAACCATTTCAAGTCGCTTTGATATAAGCAAAAATGATTTCACCTTGAAAGGTGAACTTTATGAAATACTTTAAATACATTCTTATTTTTGGGATCATATCTCTTCTCTTGGCAGAGGAAGACCCTATGGGTTCTATGACAATTGAGTATGGAGCCCATGATATTATAGAGACATCAAAGGCATATACCAAACAACAATATGTGCATCCTGACTACTATGAAAAGGTTATTGAGAATGTTCAAGCGGGCAATCAACTCGCGAAACGAGGGGAATATAGTGGAGCTATCCTAAGATTCCAAGTTGCATTGATGAATGATTCGACCTATGTATTTGCACATAATGGACTCGGTAACGCCTATCTAAAATTAAATGATCTGGAAAAAGCGGAAGAGTACTTTAAAAAAGCCATTCAGTACGGACCTACTTACGCTTTCTCGTATAATAATCTTGCCAATCTCTATTTGTTGCAGGGTGAAAAAAATAAAGCACGTTCCAACCTTGAAACCGCACTTAAATATGATCCAAATTCTGCATATATTAACTACAATCTTGGCAATACATATTTGAACGACGGTATTCCCAGTATGGCTCAGTATTATTACAATAAAGCTATAGATAAAGATGCCGAATTTTGTAATGCCCGTTATAATCTGGCAATTGCATATAAAGGCATGAAATGGGATGCAAAAGCAATTGAAGAGTATAAATCACTTGTGAATATCTGTCCGGGACATATAAAGGGGGTATTAAATCTTGCTGCCTATTATATTCAAAGTAATCAGGTTGAACAAGCACTCGTTCTTTATCGTCAAGCTGTAATAGTAAACCCCGACTCGGAATTATTCTTAGCCTTAGGTCATGCATATCACAATGCAGGATATAATCAAAAAGAGATCGAAGCATATCAATCTTCCGTCCAGTCCGATTCAAGTAATATTGATGCAAAATATTATCTTGCCTTAGCTTATTTTGAGCAGGAAATGACCGTATCTGCAAGACTACTTTGTGATGAAATATTGGAAGCAAATCCCGATCATACGGAAACATTGGAATTAAAGAAAAAGATAAACCTTTAAGAAGGTTTAGGGGTGTAAAGGTATAAGCATTATCCATCATCCAACATTCATCATTCTTCAGTACTCACCTTTAGTCATCCTGAATTTATTTCACCGATATTCATCGACACAGGCAGGATTTCTGTGTTGTTTCGATTTTCGCAAATATTAAAGAGTATATGATTTTATTGTACGAATTTTCATTATTAACCCCGACGGATGGAGGGGTTAAATATACATAGCCCGGCATGAAATGCCGGGATTTAAGTTTCCAATAAAAAAACAACCCTGAGCTTGTCGAGGGGTTGAACAAGTATTTATTGGTCAATTTTAAAGCTAGGTAAACGATCAAATTCAGTTCAACCCCTCCATGAAATCGGGGTTGTGATTATGTAATGATCTTTATACCCGGCATTTCATGCCGGGCTATTGAGGGTTTAGCCCCTCGACTAACTCGGGGTTTACTGCTATCGTTTCATTCTTTCAGAATTTTTGATCTGTATGAAAAATGGAATCCCAAAGCGTCGAAGAGCAAGCATTATTCATAATCCAACCACTATCCAATTCTCGTCATCCTGTCCGTCAGCTGACGGATCAGGATCTCTGTGTCAATCCGATTTTTTGTTCTATTAACGAACGAAATAAATATTTGCGTAGGTCTATTCTTAAGGTAGCGCAGCAAATATCTATTATGAATCGCATATACAGAGAGATCCCGGATAAAATTCCTGTGGCCCCGATGCTTCGGGGTTCCGGGATGACCAGCCTTATCCGCCAGCTGGCGGAGAAGGCGAGGTATAAAGGTGTAGGGTATACAGGTAGGGAGTGTAATATTCATCCAAAATCCATAATTTATCATCCATTTTCCTCATATCTTATATCTTATATCTTATATTTCCCCCCACTCTTATTCTCTAAATAATTCTTCCTATTAATTGTGAAAATCCGTAAGTTTGCTAGATTAATTACAGGAAAATAATGTTACAAAATAAGATTATAATCACGGGTGCCAGAGAACACAATCTCAAAAATATAAATGTAGAGATACCGCGTGATAAGTTGGTGATAATCACCGGATTAAGTGGTAGTGGTAAATCGTCTCTTGCCTTTGATACACTCTATGCCGAAGGGCAACGACGCTATGTTGAATCGCTTTCATCTTATGCCCGGCAATTCTTGGGCGTCATGGAGAAACCCGATATTGATAAGATCGAAGGTTTATCTCCTGCCATTTCCATTGAACAAAAGACCACACATCGTAATCCCCGATCAACAGTTGCAACAATAACTGAGATCCATGATTATATGCGTTTGCTTTTTGCTCGCATTGGCAAACCACACTGTTTCATTTGTGGAAAGCCCATTTCTAAAATGACAGTTCAGGAAATCGTTGATAAAGTGTTGACCATACCTGAAGGGTCTAAGATCCAGATATTAGCACCGGCATACCGTCAACGAAAAGGTGAATTTCGTGAATTCTTCAATCAATTGAAAAAAGAAGGCTTTTTAAGAGTTAGAGTTGATGGAAAGATCCAACAGCTAGCTGATAACAAGAGTCCTGAGAGGAATAATAAACACGATATTGATGTAGTTATAGACCGTCTGGTCATAAATGATGATGTGCAGCAACGACTGACCGAAAGTGTAGAATTGGCACTTAAATATGGTAATGGGAATGTCATCATCCATGAATCGGCCAGTGTTGAGCATCGATTTAGTGAAAATTTCATATGTACGGATCATCCTGAGGTCAATCTTGAAGAATTAACGCCAAGAATGTTTTCTTTTAATAATCCTATTGGTGCTTGTCCCGCTTGTAATGGCTTGGGTTACCAAATGGAGTTCAGTCCCGACCTGGTCGTACCCGATAAATCGAAAAGTCTAATAAAAGGTGCAATTGCGCCTATTGGTGAACAACCAAAAGGGACTTATTACGGTAATATCTTAAAAGGCTTGGCACAAAAGTATAATTTTAAATTTTCCACACCTTGGTATCAATTGAGCAAAGAAGTTCAACAGGTTTTATTATATGGTACCGGACATAATAAATTGGTGATCGATTATAAGGGAAAAAATTGGAGTGGTCAATATACTGGAGGTTGGGAAGGTGTAGTTCCCAATTTAAAGCGACGATATCATCAAACGACCTCTGCTATGATGCGAGAAACGATCGAAAAGTATATTTCTCAACAAACGTGCCGTGTTTGTGGAGGTTCTCGACTCAAGCGTATATCTACTTCGGTGTTTATTGGTGGTAAAAGTATTGATGATCTGGAACGTATGTCCATTAAACAAGCCCTGAAATTTATACGGGGTTTAAAATTGACGGATACCGAAAAGATCATTGCAGAACAGATACTCAAAGAAATGAACCAGCGTTTGGTTTTTCTTGAAAATGTCGGACTGGAATATTTGACATTGAATCGTAGTGCAGGTACACTTTCCGGCGGAGAAGCTCAGCGTATACGCTTGGCAACACAGATCGGTTCTCAGTTGATGGGCGTGATGTATATTTTGGATGAACCGAGTATCGGGCTTCATCAAAGAGATAATGTAAAATTACTTGAAACCTTAAAAGGTCTACGAGATCTTGGAAATAGTATTATTGTTATTGAGCATGACCAGGAAACCATGGAAGAAGCCGATTGGATCATTGATATAGGTCCCGGAGCAGGTATTCATGGTGGTGAAATTGTTTGTGAAGGAACTCCTCAAGAAGTCATGGCTTGCGATAAATCACTGACAGGTCAATATTTATCAGGAAAAATGAGTATACCCGTTCCTGAAAAACGAAGAGAGGGAAATGGAAACTTTCTGAAACTTTTTGGAGCCGAGGGGAATAACTTAAAGAAAGTAGATGTTGAGATCCCTCTTGGAACCATGGTGTGTGTCACCGGGGTCAGTGGTTCGGGTAAGAGTAGTCTTATTAACGAAACTTTAGTACAAATATTATATCGTGATCTAATGCATGCAAAAGGAACCCCATTAAAATATGAGCATGTTGAAGGAAAAGATCAGCTGGATAAGATCATTAATATTACTCAATCTGCTATTGGAAGAACCCCCCGATCCAATCCGGCAACCTATACCGGTGTTTTTACATATATTCGTGATCTCTTCTCATCTTTACAGGAATCTAAATTACGCGGTTATCAACCCGGGCGTTTCTCTTTCAACGTAAAAGGCGGCCGCTGTGAATCTTGTAGCGGAGATGGTGTAAAAAAGATTGAAATGCACTTTTTATCAGATGTTTATGTACGTTGTGAAGTTTGTAAAGGTAAGCGGTATAACCGGGAAACGCTGGATATCAAATATAGAGGCAAGAACATTGCCGAAGTATTGGATATGACGGTCGAAGAGGCACTTACATTCTTTAAAAATCATCCTAAAATAAAGAAAAAATTACAGACCTTATATGATGTTGGTTTGGGATATATTCATCTCGGCCAGCAGGCTACAACCTTATCCGGTGGTGAAGCCCAACGGGTAAAACTTGCTACAGAGTTAAGTAGAATGGGAACAGGAAAAACTCTTTATGTACTTGATGAACCGACGACCGGTTTGCATTTTGCAGATGTACATATGCTATTAGATGTCCTCAATAAGCTGGTTGATAAAGGAAATACTGTGTTGATCATTGAACATAATATGGATGTGATCAAGAATTCCGATTTTGTTATTGATCTTGGTCCGGAAGGTGGTGATCAAGGTGGAACTATTATGGTAAGTGGAACTCCGGAAATTGTTGCTGAAGATAAAAGATCTTATACGGGACAATACCTAAAGAAGGTTCTATAATTGAACAAGCAAAAGAAATACGATGTGATCATTGTGGGCGCAGGTGTAAGTGGAACGGCAATTGCCTCCGCTTTAGCTCCCTATGATCTATCCGTCTGCGTTCTTGAAAAAACAAATGATATTTCCAATGGTTCATCAAAAGCGAATAGTGGCATTGTTCATGCCGGTTATGATGCAAAACCCGATACACTTATGGCACGCTTTAATGTACGCGGAAATGAGATGTATCCTGAATTATGCACACGACTTGATGTCCCGTTTACAACGTGCGGCTCATATGTTGTCGCTTTTAGCTCTGATGAAGTGAAAACACTTCAAAAATTAAAAGAACGTGGTGAAAAAAATGGCGTTCCGAAGCTAGATATCCTTTCTGCTGACCAGGTTCAAGAACAGGAACCTAAACTCAATAAAGAAATTATAGCGGCCCTCTATGCACCCACGGCCGGTGTGGTGAGTCCTTATGAGTTGAGCATTGCTTTTATGGAACATGCCATGGATAATGGTGCAGAGCTATTTTTGGAAACGCCGGTTTTGGATATAAATTCATCAGATACCGGATTTATACTAAAGACAAAAAAATATACTTTTGAAGCAAAGATCGTGATAAATGCTGCCGGAGCTTATGCAGATAAGATCCATAATATGGTCATGGAACCTGCTTACACGCTCGAGCACCGCCGTGGTGAATATTTTTTATTGGACAAATATGCAGGTGATTGTGTCAATCATGTGATCTTTCAATGTCCCACTGACTTGGGTAAAGGTGTACTTATTGCACCTACTGTACATGAAAATATTATTGTCGGTCCAAATGCAGAAAATGTAATAGATCCTGAAGCGGTTGAAACGACACGAAAAGGTCTGGATGAAGTATGGTGTTCAGCCTTGAAAAGTGTACCAACATTACCTAAAGATCAAGTGATCACTACCTTTTCAGGTATGCGCGCAGAACCTTCTACCGGTGATTTTATTATTCAGGACTATCCTGAAGCACCCGGTTTTATTGATGTTGCGGGTATTAAATCTCCCGGATTGAGTGCTGCGCCTGCGATTGGAGAATATGTAAGGGATCTGGTAAAAAAACATATTGAACTTAGACCTAAAAATAATTACAAATCAGGACGAAGAAAGATCGTCCGTTTTCATACGCTTTCTCATGAAGAAAAAGACTTACTTGTAAAAGAAAACCCATTATACGGCCGCATTATCTGTCGATGTGAAGGTGTAACTGAAGCTGAGATCGTAGATTGCATACATCGAAATGCCGGCGCACACACGCTTGATGCTGTTAAGCGACGTACGCGAAGCGGTGGTGGTCGTTGTCAGGGTGGCTTTTGCGGTCCGCGTATTATAGATATTCTTTCAAGAGAGTTAAATATTCCCAAAGAGAGCATCTGTAAAGATTCTTCCGCTTCCCGAATTATTCTCGCTGAGACAAAAGGGGA
>CAYTLV010000054.1:0-9296 GCA_964438445.1 uncultured bacterium
CAACCCCGAGCTTGTCGAGGGGTTAAACTGTGTTCGTACTCAAAATTACTGAATTTTCAATTGTTTGTTTTGACCTTTACATTCTCGTTGCTTACATTTAGCTTTGGTCCCGTAAATGTGAACCTCAGGAAGTCAGGAAAACATGGCAAATTTTGTCCACTTACATACGCATAGTGATTATAGTACGCTCGATGGAGCGCAGAAGATAAAGACCATTGTAAAAATGGCAAAGGAAATGGATTTACCCGCTGTTGCTGTGACAGATCATGGCAATATGTTTGGCGCGATCGAACTGCACAACGAAGCAAAAAAAGCTGGTATTAAACCCATATTTGGTTGTGAAATGTATGTTGCCCGTGGCTCACATCTTGACCGGGTCAGCTTTAAAGATGAAGAGGGAAAATATTTTCATCTTGTGCTTCTTGCAATGAATGAGACCGGCTATAAAAACCTGATGAAATTGTCATCAATAGGCTATCTGGAAGGGTTTTATTACAAGCCGCGTGTTGATAAAGAATTACTAAGGAAATATAATGAAGGATTGATCGCTACCTCTGCCTGTATCAAGGGTGAAGCAGCGGTTGCCGCACGAGTAAAAGGGTACGATGAGGCCAAAAAGGCTGCTCTTGAATACGCTGATATTTTTCCGGGACGCTTTTATCTTGAGATCCAGCGTCATGGCTTGCCGGAAGAAGATATCGTCAATGATGCTTTTATCAAAATTTCAAAAGAAACCGGCATCCCCTTGGTCTGTGCCAATGATGCCCATTACGCCAAGCGCGAGCATTTTGAAGCTCATGATGCTTTGCTTTGTATTGGAACCGCATCAAATATCAGTGATACCCATCGTATGAGATATGCCAATGACCAATTTTATTATAAAACACCGGAAGAAATGGCATTGCTCTTTGCGGATGTTCCCGAAGCATTGGAAAACACAGTTAAGATCGCTGAACAATGTAATTACACCCCTCTGCCGGATGAAATAAAGTATCATCTTCCTTCTTTTCCCATTCCCGATGAAGCCGGGACTCTAGATCCGGATATTTATCTTGATATGATCGTTAAGAAAGGACTTGAAGATCGTTTTAATGGAAAGATAACATCTGAACATATTGAACGCGCGGATTACGAACTGTCTGTGATCAAAAAAATGGGATTTTCCGGCTATTTTCTTATTACTCAAGATTTTGTTCAATGGGCTAAGGATAACGATATTCCTGTTGGCCCGGGTCGAGGATCTGCCGCTGGTTCACTTGTTGCCTATGCTCTTAAGATAACGGATATTAATCCTTTGGAATTCGATCTTCTTTTTGAGCGATTCCTTAATCCCGATCGTATTTCCATGCCGGATATTGATATTGATTTTTGCTATGAGCGTCGCACTGAAGTTATTGACTATATTAAAGACCGTTATGGTGAAAACAGTGTGACTCAGATTATTACCTTCGGACGGATGAAAGCAAAGGCGGTTGTTCGTGATGTCGCTCGTGTGATGGGCATGGATTATGCGACAGGCGATCGCTTTGCCAAGGCAATTCCGCTGGGCATGAAGCTTGAAAATCAGGAAAAGAAAGATGGCTTGACCGAACTGACAAAAGCCGAAAAGATCAGCAAAGACCTACAATCATATATTCATGAAAGTCCTGCAACGGAAAAGCTTTGGGAAATTTCAAAAGTTCTTGAAGGAATGATCCGTCAGGTCGGTATTCATGCTGCCGGAGTCGTGATTGCACCCGATGATCTTTTAAACTATATTCCTCTTTTCAAATCTACAAAAGGTGATGTGACGACACAGTATGATATGGGCTGCTTAGAACAGGTGGGAATGCTGAAAGTTGATTTTTTGGGCTTAAGAACTCTGACGGTGATCAAACATACTCTTGACCTGCTCAAAGAGCGAGGTATTGAAGTTGATATAAACAAAATCCCCTTAGACGATATAAAAGTGTTTAACCTTTTTTCCGAAGGACGCACATTTGGGCTTTTCCAATTCGAATCTGGCGGTATGCGCGAGTATTTAAAGAAGCTTCGCCCCACCAGCATTAACGATCTCGTCGCAATGAACGCACTTTATCGTCCCGGTCCCATGGAAAATATCCCCGAATATATTGCCCGTAAGCATGGAAAGAAGGTGACTTACGTTGATCCGGCAATGGAACCTATTTTAAATTCAACTTATGGGATCATTGTTTATCAGGAACAGGTTATGCAAATTGCATCACGTGTTGCTGGCTTACCATTATCAAAAGCAGATACTCTACGACGGGCTATGGGTAAGAAGAAAGTTGATGTGATGGAAAAAATGCGCGCTGAATTTATAGAGGGCGCAAAAAGTAATAACATCACTGAGAAAATTTCCAATGAAATTTATGATTTGCTAATTCGCTTTGCCGAGTACGGTTTCAATAAAAGCCACTCGGTTGCTTATGCTTATATCGCATACCAAACAGGTTATTTAAAAGCACATTATCCTGCAGAATTCATGGCAGCCAACTTGACATCCGAGCGTGGTGAGATTAAGCGTGTAGTCGAATTAGTAACGGAAGCCAAGAAACTCGAAATTGAAGTAATGCCACCTGATGTAAATACCGGTACGCCATACTTTTCGGTGCTTGAGGGAAAGATCACTTATGGCTTTTCTGCGCTTAAAAGCATTGGAGAAAAAGCGGCAAACGAAATCGTTCGGGCACGGGAAGCGGACGAACCATATACCAGTATTTTTGATCTAACCAGTCGGGTGGATCTGAGGGCCGTAAACAGAAAAACTTTAGAAGCCTTGATCTATGCAGGAGCCATGGATACGCTTGAAGGCACTAGAAGTCAAAAATTTAAAGCAATTGATATTGCTTTAACATACGGACAACGCTTTCAGGATGAAAAACAAGCCGCTCAGGTCAGTCTCTTTGGTGCCAGTACGGGACAGATTGTCATGAATGAACCGGAGCTCGAAGATATTCCTGAGTGGAATAAACAGATGAAATTGGAGAAGGAAAAAGAGTATATTGGTTTTTACCTGACAGGCCACCCTCTTGAACCTTTTCGCGATGAGCTTGAGGCTGTTTCGAACGAATATCTTCTAAGAGAAGATGGTGGAGCATTGCCCGAGACCTTAAGGGTTGGTGGTTTAATCACAAGTTTCTCGATCAATTATGATAAGAAAAATAATCAATATGCCAGATTCCAATTTGAATCTTTAAGTAATGAATTTACAGTACTGGCATTTAAAGCCTTTGAACAATTTAAAGACCTATTGTCGGAAGATTCCAAGATCTATATTGAGGGCACATTAAAGGTAGACAAGGAACGAGATCAATTACCTACAATCTTTCTAAATTATGCTATGCCTCTTGCCGACTTGAGAGAAAAGAAGATTCACGCAGTTAATTTGCGTATTATGAATGATGAAAATTTTGAATCAAATATTAAAAAACTGAAAACTATCGTTCAACAATATGCCGGCAATAAAATGATGTATATTCATGTTGCTTATCCGGAGCCGGGAGAACAGGAAAAAATCATCAAAGCCGGTCATGGTATTAATGGTGCGCGCGCGATGGTTCAACATATCCGCGAGGTTGTCGGCCAAATAAATGTTTGGTTAAGCTAGATCATGATAATCTATCTAACAGCCGGCACAGAGAACACAATTATGGCCCGGCGTTTTTGCCAAGCTTATCCCGATGCCGAGATCATTAGTGTTCCCGATAATGAAGAAGACCGCCAAGCACTATTTGCAAAAGAAACTCACAGCGGAAAACATAATATATTTATCACCCCTGCTCGAGGACAGCATTTCAAAGTCTGTCCCGGTACCAGCGATCCATATATTTGTTGCAATTATTGGACTTTGCATCAGGTGACCAATTGTCCCTTCGATTGCACTTATTGTATTTTACAATATTACTTAAATAATCCACTCTTGACCGTATTTTCAAACCTTGACGATCTACTTGAAATGATCCGTGAGCGCATAGAGGAAGAACCCCAAAGATTTTTCCGTGTTGGAACGGGAGAGCTCGCAGACAGCCTCGCGATAGATGATGTTGCGCTGGCTGGGCCTGAGCTTATACGCTTTGCCGCAACACGCCGGAACATGATACTTGAGCTTAAAACAAAATCAGATAAAGTAGATCATTTGCTAAATGTGGATCATCGGGGGCGCACAGTGATCTCCTGGTCATTGAACCCAGTAAATAGAATCAGAGAACACGAACATCGGGCTGCAACCCTTGAGGCTCGAATGACTGCTCTTGAGAAAGTTCAGAAAGCGGGGTATATGACAGGATTCCATTTTGACCCCATGCTTATTGATGGTGATTGGGAAAAAGATTATGAAGAATTGGTCAAAATATTATTTAAACACGCAGACCCGGCCCGTATTGCCTGGATCTCGATCGGATCTTTGCGCTTTCCCCCCGAGATGGGCGAAAAGGTAAAAGCTAAATTTCCACAAAGCAATTTGCTGGATGGCGAAATGATCCGCGGCAATGACAATAAACAACGGTATTTTAAACCACTAAGGATCGCGGCTTATAAACATCTATACAACTTATTGCAAAAATATGGCGGTGAAGACCTGTTTATTTATTTTTGTATGGAAGATGCTGATACATGGCGACAAGTTATGGGGTTTGCACCGGATAAAAACGCGCATCTTGACTTTATGTTTTCGGATTATTTAAGAATGAAATTCCCCGATTTGAAAATTCCAAATGCAGACAAAAATATGTATGAAAGTTTTCATACCAAGCGTTCCTGGGAATAAATAAGAGTCAGTAGTCAGCAGATAATAATCACTAACAAGTAAAATTCAAAACGTCATCCTGAACAACGTCAGGCTGAACCTGTTTCAGGATCTCTTTGTTATTTTGATTTTTTATACAATAAGATAAGTAAGTTATTTGAGATTTCTCCGCTACACTTCGTTCCGGTCGAAATGACATCAAAAATTATTTGTAATGTTGAATAAGATTTTGAATTTTAGTCTCACGTCTCACGTCTCACGTCTCACGCGAAATGGCTCCACGTGTATCGTCGCTTCAATATTTTTTTCTTCTCTGATCTTTTTTTCGACCAGAGTGACGTGATCATGTGCTTCTTTCAAAGACATATCCGGTGGTAGTTTTAGGTGAAAGGTCAATTCAAGATGTTGACCATAGCGATGCAAATGTACATGATGAACATGAGTTTTCATTTTCATGAGTTCATCACAGCGGGTAGAAAGATAGGTTAACAGTTCCTTGTTTGGAGATTCACCTAAAAGAGGCTTAACACCCTCACGGATAATTTTCAAAGCGGTCCATCCTATCATAAATGAAACAAGTAAGGTTAGGACGCCATCGGCCCACCAAACGAATCGACCTGCAGCGATACCGACAAGAATGACAACTGAAGAAATAGCATCGGAACGATGATGCCAGCCATCAGCCTTTAAAGAAAGGAAAGCCGTTTTACGGTACGCAGAGAACGCAAATTGTGCCATCAGCTCTTTAACAACTACAGATACAGAAGTCACAATGATCGCGATCAATCCGTATTTTGCTGGGGTATGGTCACCAAGACGATGGATGCCCTCCATGAAAAAATCAACTGCGATCAATACCAGCAACATTCCAACGATCAGGGCAGCGATCAATTCTGCGCGACCATGCCCAAAGGGATGTTCATCATCCGGTTTTTTTCCTGAAATGCGAGTAGCAATAATGATAATCAGAGAGGATAGCGAATCTGAAAGCGTATGCCAAGCATCGGCAATAAGAGCAGAAGAGGCAGATACTAAACCCGCCCAAAGTTTTAGTCCAAAAAGAACCAAATTGCCGACCAAGGATAGGCGGCCTTCGTTTAAGGCTAACTTTTCAGGAAAACTATGTTTCATATTGTTCACGGAAAATGATTAGGAATGATTTATGACTTTACTGACAGCTTCAACCAGCTCACTTTGGCGATAGGGTTTTTTTAGAAAAGCTTCAACCCCCAGTTCTTTGAGTTCGATCGTTTGCTTGCTACTTGCATAGCCTGTAGATACCAAAACGGCAACATTCGGATTGATCTTTTTGAGGGCTTTGTATATTTGCACCCCATCCATTTCCGGCATGATTACGTCAAGGATCACGGCTGAAATTTGATCTTTATTTTGTTTATAAAGATTGATACCGACCTTCCCGGAATTAGCATCAAGCACATCGTAGCCTACATATTTCAGGGTCTTTATTAACATGCGACGAATAGTCATTTCATCATCGATTACCAAGATTGTACCGCTTGTAACCGAATTGCGTGATGAGCTTGCTTTTTTTTCAACATCTTTTTGTGGCTTTAAATTTGAGACAGGGAAATAAATATGGAAAACAGTACCTTCACCCGGCGTACTTTCGGCAAAAATACTACCATTATGGGCATTAATAGTACCATAAGTGGTTGATAAACCCAAGCCAGTGCCCTTTCCTGCTTGTTTTGTTGTAAAAAATGGTTCAAATATTTTATCCAAAACCTCTTTTTCCATACCTGTACCCGTATCTCGAATATGTAAAACAACATAGTCCCCGGTCTCAATAAAAACAGGCAGGTGTAATATATCCTTTTCATAAATGGACACATTTTCTGTGTTCAGCTCAAGAATTCCGCCATTTGGCATTGCATCCCTTGCATTGAACCCCATATTTAAAAGTATGTTTTGAAGTTGGGCAAATTCACCCATGATAAAATGTTCTTTGGCCCCTAATTTTTGTTTAATACTAATTTTTTTGCCAAGTGAGTGTTGCATGAGATCCATAGACCCAAGAATAAGGCCATGAAGGTCGATGACCGTCGTTTGTTTGCTTTGTTTGCGCGAAAAGGTAAGCAGTTGATTTGTTAAGGTTGCAGCTCGTTCGCAGGTATCGGTAATATTCTTACAATAATAACTGTGCTCCTCGTTATCCTGAAGATCTTCAGACAGCAATTCCGCAAATCCAAGAATAGTGGCCAGCATATTGTTAAAATCATGTGCAATACCCCCAGTCAATTGTCCCATAGCTTTGAGCTTTCTGGTTTGAGCAAGCGTTTCTTCCTGGATTCGAATAGTGTCCAGCATACTATGTTCTTTGGTGATGTCAACATTTACACCAACGATCAAAAGTGGTTCGTCTTTTTCATTTCGCTCTGAAACCTGCATAGAGCAACGAAACCATTTATAACCTCCAACAGAGTCAAAAATTCGAAATTCAAACTTACAGAAGGAATCTTTAATAATGCAGCCTTCTATCCGTTTGATCGTATTTTCAATATCTTCGGGAATAACATGTTCATACCATGTATTCAAATTAAATGTGTCTACGTCAGATTCTATGCCGAATAATCGCATTAACTGTTCATCTGGAATCCATATTTTTTCCGGTAAACGAATAGTAAAACTACCGATCTGAGCGGCATCAAGCGCTGTGTTCAAGCGCTCCCGATTTATGGTTAGTTCCCGTTGTCGCTGATAGCGTTCCACATGGTTTTTGAGCCGCGCTAGAAGAACACGGTCGTTAAAAGGTTTTGAAACATAATCATCACCTCCGACATCAAAGCCCTTTTCCACAGCTTCAACATCGGTACGAGCAGTCACAAAGATCACCGGAATAGGCTGAGTGGATGGGTTGGCTTTCAGCTGACGGCAAACATCAAAACCATCCATCTTGGACATCATTACATCAAGAAGAATAATATCCGGATGATATTCATTTGCCACACGCAGGGCTTCTTCGCCGGATTGGGCGAGCAAAATGTTATAACCCTCAGTGGTCACGATCGTGGTAAGTATCTGCAGATTAATTGCCGTATCATCCACGATCAAAATTGTAATATTCGGTTTTTCCATATATTTCCGGAAGTACTAGCCTTCCGCTTAATGTCCATTTAATATTATTCAAGGAAAAAATATAAAGAAAGGATGGGATAAACAACTGTTATGAAAACCTTTTACATTTATTAACTATATGTAGATAAAAACCAAATTAAGTGAAATAATGGATGCACATTTATGACGGAAGATGTAATATATCATAATGGGAAAAGAACTCCATACACAGGATCTGGGAACCATTGACTACGCTGAAGCTTTTGATCTACAACTTGAACTGCATAGGCAGCGTTTAGAAAATAAAATTCCCGACACCTTACTTTTACTTGAACACCCTCATGTGTTTACCCTAGGGCGCCACGCCCAGGAAGGCAATGTTGTTTGGGATAAAAATGAGCTTGAACAGAATAATGTTGAGGTTCTCCATGTTGATCGTGGGGGCGATGTAACCTATCACGGACCGGGTCAGCTTGTTGCTTATCCTATTATCAAACTAAAGAATCACGATCTTCAACCTCGTCGTCTTGTGGAATGGGTGGAAAATTTGATCATTCGGACGGTTGCAAGCTTTGGGATCGCATCTTATGTTCACCCCGAACATCCGGGTGTCTGGGTTGGAGATGCTAAGATATGTGCCATCGGTATGCGTATTAGAGAGGGCGTATCTTATCACGGTTTTGCCCTAAATGTCTCAACAGACCTTTCGTATTTTAATGGTATTGTTCCCTGTGGTATACAAAATAAGGGCGTATGTTCGCTTTCATCAGTTCTTGGAAGAAAGATCAAGATTGAGGAAGTGAAAGAAAGATTGATCAAAGAAGCACTTCAACAATTTTAGATTAAAAGTTTATTAAGACATTCAAATCAATGCTTTTTTGTCATTTCGACCGAAGCTCGACAGAGGAGAGCGAAGTGAAAAAATCTCAAACTCCAAATAACTTTTGAGTAATTTGAGACCTCTTCACTTATCCGCCAATTGGCCCCGAACAATCGGGGGTCGAGGTGACATTTTATATTTTTATGTATCACAATTACGCAAAATAATTCCATCTATAATCCACAACTCATAATTTGTTGTAAAAAACAATACCCTTTAAGTCAAATAATTCGTAATCTATGAGGCAGTATTTTACATTAATTATGAAGGAGCACAAGGTGAAAACCGCTTACGCCGGACAACACGAAAGAGCTGATCGTTCCGACTGCCGAATTGCATTATCCCTGAAAAATAGTGGGGGTTTGGATATCACGGTAAACAGCAAGGTCAAGCTCTTGTTTGAAAAAGCCATTCGGAAAACATTAACGGATGGACTAAATGCTTTTTCCATTGAACATGCGGATGTCACGATCGACGACAACGGCGCACCGGATTATGTTATCATGGCTCGCCTTGAAGCATGTATAAAACAACTGAATAACACAAAGATCTGTTTTCTTCCTGATCAATTGAAGCAAAATACGGCAGGAACAT
>CAYTLV010000055.1:0-9279 GCA_964438445.1 uncultured bacterium
AGATGACTCTCGTTAAATAAATTAACGAAACATCATATATTAAAAACCCGTCTTCGGACGGGTTTTTTATTGTAAGTAAAAAAAGTACAAGGGCGCAATTTGTCACTTTTAATCGATGAATATAACTGGTTTTACGTCTATGCTTTAGCCTAGGGATAATGGATCTAAAATTACTGGGGTTTTAACCCCTTTTATGTATTATAGGGGATAATTAGGCTAAAGCCCGGTTTAGTGAACTACTCTATCCACGGCATAAATGTTTAACCTGCGTAGTTGAGCTACTTTCTCTTTCACCCAGAATGATTGGGGCTTCTGGATTTTTGTGTAACGTCCGACAAGACGGAAAATAGGTCGGTAAAATATTAGTAAAAATTTATTATAGCTTATACACTGAATTCTTTGTGTTTTCAACTATCAACTATCAACTATCAACTACTTTATTCTTTTTACCTTTGCCTTTGTACTTTTGTTTGCCCGTTTCCCAAAAACATAGTATCTTCGAAAAGAAATAATTATATCAAATGAGATACCATGAAACCAATAATTAGACAAAAATATTCAAGATTAGCTTTGATGAGCATGCTCGTACTTGCTCTTATTCTTTCCCCTGTATTTGCGGGAATTCCCGGATATTATTTTCAGGATTTGCTGTTCAATTTTGGTGGTGAAAATTCAGAAATGGTGAAGAGTTTGGATTATTTTGGCAACGAGGTGGGATATCAAAGTCACCCATATGGTATGGTCATTGATCCGGATGGAAAATATTGGTTCGGATTTAATTCCGGATTCAGTAACGAGATCGTGAAATCTCCTGGTGATACCATCCATTTAGCAGGCATCAGATGTTTTTTACCGGATAGTACTGAGGCTTCATTTTCCCCGATCGAATTATTGGAATTTGGAGATGGAAGTAAAGATACACTTTATACGGAAAATAATCGTAATGGCTACTGTCGCGGGATATCGTTGGATGGTGGCGGTAATATTCTTTATACGGCAAAATCTACACTTTATAAAATAGATTACAGAGATGGTTCAGCTATTGCAAAATGGGACCCCCTTGAAGTTGCCAAACCACTCAGAACGCATGTTTCTGCAGTACAGGATTGCAGTTATATATATTTTGCACCTTATCCTCAGTATGAACAATTAAATGTGCTTGATGAAGATCTTAATTTTGTTGCAGCCGGTATAAGCCTGACACCTACTTTGCAAAATGCAATACAAGTCAGAACGAAAGCCAATGGTATTACACAGCTGTTTTCTGCCACACATAGTAATGGACAAGGAATTTTTGTGTATGAATCATCTAACCCAGCAACACAGCCTTTTACAATCGTTGATACCATCGGTAATTACTCTGAAGAGACAGATACAAATATAATAAGCTATATTGCATGGGCAACATCATTGGATTGGATCGATAAGGAAGAAGGCATATTACTGTTTGGTAATCATAGCAAAGCGATAACAACAGTTAATATGGGGAATGTTCCTACCTCTCCTCACGCGGCTCGTTGGGTAGCTATTGATGTCGATACCGATGAAATACTTTATATGTTTGGTGCACCCTGGTATGATGTTATCAGCGGTGATGCTGTCGCAAAAGAAGTAACTCCTTTTGTACCTGAATCTTATCTTCAAAATCAAGTAATGGTAATGCAACCGTCCGGTGCTATAATAAACACCGATGGTGTCACATATGAATTCATATTGACAGATATGGGCTTAAATTGCGTGCAGCGATCTTCGTTTTCTACTGCGGTATCAGAGGATATATTTATTCCATATAATCTAAAGCTGGAACAAAATTATCCCAATCCCTTTAATCCTTTGACAACGATACATTTTGCTCTTGAACAAAGTGAAAACGTTATTCTTGACATACATGATCTGAGCGGTCGGCGGGTAAAGCAGGTGTTTTCGGGCTATCTTGAAGCCGGAGTACATAATATGATACTTAATGCCGCAGACATGGCCTCAGGTACCTATATTTACACATTGCATACAAAGGTCATGTCGATTAGTCGAAAAATGACAGTTCTGAAATAAGGAGTTAATTAAAAGATGAATAAATTCGATCTTGCCGTTATCGGTTCCGGGCCGGGCGGTTATGTTGCTGCCATTCGTGGAGCTCAGCGTGGTTTGAATACTGTCATTATTGAAAAAGAACATATCGGTGGTATATGTCTTAATTGGGGTTGCATTTCCACCAAGGCAATTATTCATTCTGTTAATGTTCTGCGCGATATTAGTTCCGCCGAGGAACTGGGAATAGAAATAGAGGGTTTTCGAGTAAATATGCCCAAGATCGTTGCTCGCTCACGGGCGGTGGCAGATCGCTTAACAAAGGGCGTAGCATTTTTACTGAAGAAGCATGGCATTACCGTTATTGAAGGCTATGCCCGGCTTGATGGAAACTCACAAATAATTATAGAGAAAAATGACCAAAATCGTGAAACGATTGAAGCGACGCATATTATTATAGCCACCGGAGCAAGATCAAAAGTATTACCACATATACCGATTGATGGCATAGATGTGATCAGCAGTCGCGAAGCGCTGGAAATGGATAAACTCCCGGGTTCCATGGCCGTGATGGGAGCGGGTGCAATAGGCATTGAATTTGCATATATTTACAAACATTTGGGAGTCGATGTTATCGTCATAGAAGCGCTTAATACGCTTTTACCCAATGAAGATGCTGAAATCTCTAAAGAACTACATAAACAATTTAAGAAACAAAAGATCAAAGCACTTATTTCTACCAAAGTCATGAAAATGGAAAAGGGTGACGATGGTATTACACTAAGTCTGGAAGGACCAAAAGGGGGGAGCGAATTAAAAGTTGATATGCTGCTTTCTGCCGTGGGTGTAATGCCCAATTCAGAGGATCTCGGACTTGAAAAAGCAGGTGTCAAAACTGAAAAGGGTACTATCCTAATTAGCGAGAACCAAGAGACAAACGTTAAAGGTATTTATGCTATTGGAGATGTAGCCGGCGCACCCTGTTTGGCTCACAAAGCAAGCAAAGAAGCTTTGATCGCTATCGATCATATTCAAGGTAAAGAAGTTAAGCCCCTAAATAAGAAATTTATCCCCGGGTGTACGTATTGCGAACCCCAGGTCGCTTCCGTAGGATTGCGCGAACAAGATGTCCTTGAAGCTGAAATGGATTATGAAGTATCAAAAGTACATTATCGGGCAATTGGTAAAGCGGTTGCCAGTGGCCATATTGACGGATTTATGAAACTTATTGTAGATAGTAAAACAAAAAATATTCTCGGAGCTCATTGTATTGGCGCAGAAGCTACCGAATTAATTGCTGAATTAACGCTGGCTGTTACTCAGGGAATGTCGGTACATGAATTGGCTGGAACCATTCATGCGCATCCGACCCTTTCGGAATTGATCATGGAAACGGCCGAGAATGCTCTTGGTGAGGCAATTCATGTCTGATAAACGCTATTTATTGTCTTTCTATGTTCCCGAAGAAGATCTTGAATCGGTTCTGGAAGCCGTTTTTGCAGCCGGTGCCGGGAAGTATAAGGATTATGACCGCTGTGCATGGACCACTTCGGGAAACGGGCGTTTTCGTCCCTTAGAAAACAGTAATCCATACATTGGCAGGCAAAATGAAGATACGAAGATTACAGAGATCAAGGTTGAGTGTATTATTAAGGAAGAGAATTTACAAGCCGTAAAGGAAGCGCTTCTGGAAGCACACCCTTACGAAGAGCCGGCATATCATATTATTGTGATAAATATCATATAAACTCGAAATGTATTGTAAGCAGATGCGATATAGCTTATATTTAAAGATATGCTAAAAGTGGGAAAAATGGGAAAAATAGTTGTTATAGCAAATCAAAAGGGGGGAGTGGGTAAGACCACGACTGCCATTAACCTGGCTTCATCCCTGGCTGTGATGGAAAAAAGAATTCTTATTATTGATATTGATCCTCAGGCAAATGCTTCCTCAGGTTTAGGTTTGGATATTGCAAATATTGACAAAACCATCTATGATGTCTTGCTTGAGAGGATCCCGTATAAAGAAGCGATTCAAAAAACCTTTTTAGAATATCTTGATATTCTTCCTGCCAGTCAGGATCTTGTTGGGGCAGAAATTGAAATGGTCAATATAATGTCCCGTGAAACACGCTTGCGTAAAGTGATTAAAAACACTAAAAAAGAATACGATTTTATTTTTATAGATTGCCCACCCTCACTAAACCTCTTGACTGTCAATAGCTTTACTGCCGGTGATTCTGTTCTGATTCCCATTCAATGCGAGTATTTTGCATTGGAAGGTTTGACTCAATTGTTAAATACTATTCGTCTTATACAGAAAAATCTGAATCCTCAGCTTGATCTTGAAGGCATTATTCTTACCATGTACGATTCCCGCCTAAATCTTAGCAAAATGGTAGAGGAAGAAGTCCGTAAGTATTTTGGTGACAAAGTATATAAAACCATTATTTCCCGTAATGTACGCCTCGGCGAAGCACCGAGTTATGGACAGCCAATTATTTCATTTGACATACATTCATCGGGTGCCATGAACTATATGAAGTTGGCCGAGGAGTTTATCAATGGTAAAAAATAAATCACTGGGTCGTGGATTAGATATCCTTATCCCAACTTTTCAAACAGAAGATAGGGAAGCTCAAGATAGTCCGGTCAAAGAGATTAGCATCCATGATATCAAACCTAATCCTTATCAGCCAAGACGAGAATTTGCTCCTGAAGAACTAAAAGAACTTGCTCAATCCATTCGCGAAAGAGGTTTGATCACCCCGATAACTGTAACCGAACAAGGAAGTGATTATATTTTAGTCGCCGGTGAGCGCCGTTTACGCGCCTGCAAGCAACTTGGTATGGAAACCATACCCACATATTTTCGTACTGTTGAAAGCGATGAAGAATTGATGGAATTGGCACTGATAGAAAATGTTCAGCGTGAAAATCTTAATCCAATTGAAGAAGCAATGGCATATCGGGCGCTCATAGAACGCTATGGTTTATCTCAGGAAACCGTTTCTGAACGAATTGGTAAAAAACGCAGTACTATTGCAAATAGCTTGCGCTTACTAAAACTTCCTCAGGAGATCAGAGAAAGTCTGATCCAAAATAAGATAAGTTCAGGCCATGCTCGTGCTATTCTTGCAGCAGAAAATGCTCCGGCAATGATCCGGGTCTGGCAGCAAATTGTAAATAAAGGTTTAAGTGTCCGCGATGCGGAAAAACTGACCCGAAAAAGTAGTGATGAAGGCTTTAAAGCAGGCAAATTTCCTGCTCCCCTTAAAAAGGACTCGGTTGTATTGAAACTTGAAAGTATTCTACAGCAGTCATTAGGCACAAAAGTTAGAATCAAACACCGAAAACCCGGTGGTACCATAGAGGTCACATACTATTCCACAGAGGACCTGGAGCGTATCCTGGATATCGTAGAATCCGGAACTCATGAAAGCAGATAAGGTTACATTTATCTATGTTCCCCGTAAAGAGGGTGAACAAAAAACTCTTACCCTTCACCATCGTTTATATACGTTTATTAAGCTCGTTCTTTCAATATGTATTTTATTGTTAATTCTATCTTTTGCTATTTTAATTCCCCGCGCAAATAAATATGTTGATTATAAAGATAAGATCAGTACTTACAAAGCCCAGGAAGCACAATTACGTCAATTGTTGGAAGATGTGAATGAAATGAAGCAATTTAACACATACATGCGTGAATTGCTTGGTTTGGAATTAACATCCGGATCATCAGCGGATTATTCGGCTTTAATTGAAGCTAGCAGCGAACAAAAAAATGAACAATTCTTGTCCGGGCAACCTGAATTAGCTCCCGTACAAGGATTGATAACAAAGAAATTCATGAGTGGTCCGCGTAAACATTATGGCATTGATATTGGAGGGAAGATCGGTGACCCCGTTCTTGCTTCTGCAGCCGGTATGGTAGTGTTTGCGGGTTGGACACCTGAGTTGGGAAATATGGTTGTCATTTCACATGCTGATGATTATATTACCGTTTATGGTCATAACGACCGCTTGAATGTTCAGGAAAGACAGAGGGTAAAGAAAGGCGAACTCATCGCTTTATTGGGTGAAACAGGCTACAGTATGGGGCCACATCTTCACTTTGAAGTCTGGCATCACGGTCTTGCTCTAGATCCCCAAACAGTCATTTCTGAGTACAAGAACAAAAATTGAGGACAATATCATGCAAACAAAAGAAAAACCCACCTACACCATTATTGGAACTACCACAGTCATAGACGGACCTGTTCATGTTAACGGCGATATTATTATCGGTGGTACCATTAAAAGCAATATTGATGCGAAAGGTATTGTGCGTATTCCAGAGGGTGGACTGGTAGATGGAAACATCCGTGCAAAAGAAGTTCATTTGAATGGACGTGTAACAAAAGGGATTTATGCAGACGATAAAATTGTCCTAGGCATTAAATCTGAATTTTCCGGTGAACTTGTGACTAAAAAACTGGTCGTTGAAGAAGGCGCTCAGATCTCAGGCAAGATGCAAGTAACGGAAAAGAAAGCAAATAAGATCATTGAATCAGTAAATGAATCAGAATAGGAGTTAGAATGAACGTCAAACTTGACAGCCTGATAGAAAAAATTAAAGCTGATGGGGTTGATGCAGCGAAAAAACAAGCGGAAGAGATTATTGCTACCGCTAACAAAGACGCTGACGAGATCATTAAAAAAGCTAAAGATAAAACTGCTCAGTACGAGAAAAATGCTGAATCCGAAGCAAAATCATATCAGAAAAATGCAGAGATTGCCATCAAGCAAGCTGCACGAGATACTGTTCTTGTATTGAAAGAAAAGATAACAGCTATTCTTGAACAAGCATTACTTATGGATATAGATAAAACCATGAATAAGGATTTTCTAAAAGATCTCATCGTAAAGGTTGCCGGTGTATGGGCAAAAGACGGAGATGTCGAAGTTCTTGTAAATGGTATGGATGTTGATGCACTTATGGCAGAATTGAAAAGCGCGCTGGGTAACAGCGTGAAGAGTACAATAGAAGTCAAATTGGATAGAAAAATCAGTAAGGGATTCCGCATTGGTAAGAAGGGAGATAACCTCTTTTACGATTTTACCGATGAAAGTATTCTGGAAGCTCTTCGGGTTTTTCTAAATCCAAAATTGGCTGAGATCCTTAAGTAACGAGTTATCATCTAATGGATAAATACATATATTTTGCAGCTGAAATGCCTGGTTTAAAATGGGGCTCAGAGCAATTGATATCAGAAGAGAACTTTCTCGAAGAAGCGGAAAAATGGATGACACCGGCCGATTACGCCAGTTTATCTGAAACACTCGTAAATCGTTATGAAGCTCAGAATAAGTCGGGTATGTATAATGATTTTCTTCTTTTCGAGAACGAAGTGAGAACTGAGCTGGCGGAATATCGTCGTGCTGCCAAGGAAGGATATGAATATAAATTTCTTCATCTTCCTATGCAGTTGATCAAGGACGGAAATCCGCTTGATATAGAATTAAAACTCATGAAATATCGTTGGGATTGGTTAGAAGAACGCGAGTTCGGACATTATTCCGATTTTGACTTTTTTATTCTTTATTACTTGAAATTGCAGCTTTTACAGCGGGTAGCGAGCTTTAAGAAAGAACTTGGCGAGGAAGCCTTTGAGAAATTGATAAAACAAAACTTAGAAAATACAGATGAAGCATCTTCATGATGTCTTCCAGAGAGAATGGAGTTCAAATGGCCGATAAAAAAATAGGACATATCACAGCGATCAACGGTAATATGATCGAAGTTGCATTTGGGGATAGCGTTATCCAAAATGAAGTTGGATATGTGCTTATTAAAGATGAACGATTAAAATCAGAAGTGATCAAGATCACAAACAATACTGCTTTTATGCAGGTTTATGAGATCACAAAAGGTTTGAAAGTCGGTGATAAGGTTGAATTTACGGGTGAATTACTTTCAGTGAAATTAGGCCCGGGTATTCTATCGCAAGTATATGACGGATTGCAGAATCCTTTACCCGCATTGGCAGAAGCTCATGGTTTCTTTCTTCCGCGTGGTGTGGTTCTTGATCCTATCGATACAAAGAAGAAATGGCACTTTACACCCACTGCTAAAGTAGGTGATACGGTTTATAAAGGATCACCTCTGGGCTCAGTACCTGAAGGTATTTTTAAACATAAGATCATGATCCCCTTCGATCTTGAAGGTGAGTATACCGTTGTATCTGTTGCACAAGAAGGCGATTATGATCTAACTGAAACTATTGGTATTATCAAAGATGTCAAAGGTGAAGAGAGAAAAGTAACAATGTCCTTCGATTGGCCGGTAAAAATTCCAATTACCGCTTACAATGAAAAGAAAGTTCCAACGGAACCCATGGTAACCAAAGTTCGCATTGTTGATACATTTTTCCCGGTTTGTAAGGGTGGAACCTATTGTATTCCCGGACCATTTGGCGCAGGTAAAACCGTGCTTCAACAGTTAACATCCCGTTATGCCGATGTGGATATTGTGATCATCGCAGCTTGTGGTGAACGCGCAGGTGAAGTTGTAGAAACGCTTCGTGAATTCCCGGAATTGACCGATCCCAAAACAGGCCGTTCATTAATGGAACGAACTATTATTATTTGTAATACATCATCTATGCCGGTTGCAGCTCGTGAAGCATCCGTTTACACCGCAACAACATTGGGTGAATACTATCGTCAGATGGGCTTGGATGTTTTAATTCTCGCAGATTCAACGTCTCGTTGGGCACAGGCCATGCGCGAACTTTCAGGTCGTCTTGAAGAGATCCCCGGTGAAGAAGCGTTTCCGGCTTATTTGGAATCACGAATTGCTGAATTCTATGAACGTGCGGGTTATGTTGAATTACCAGACGGATCTCATGGTTCAATGACCATTGGTGGAACCGTATCACCCGCAGGTGGTAACTTTGAAGAACCCGTAACACAGGCAACGTTGAAGGTTGTAGGTGCTTTTCATGGTCTTTCAAGAGCTCGTTCAGATGCGCGTAAATTTCCTGCAATTGACCCGATTGATTCCTGGACAAAATATAAAGGTATTATTTCTGCCGAAAAGGTTCAGGGAGCTCATAAAGTCTTGCGCCGTGGCGATGAAGTCCATCAAATGATGATGGTTGTCGGTGAAGAAGGTACTTCGGTAGATGATTTCATTTTCTACTTGAAAGGTGAATACCTTGATTCTGTTTATTTACAACAGAATGGTTATGATGCCGTTGATGCTGT
>CAYTLV010000056.1:0-6746 GCA_964438445.1 uncultured bacterium
AGCATTCTTAATAGCTCCAATAATGAAAGAAAGAATGGCTATCATTAAAATAGCAAGAATACCGTATTGGATCTTAATGGTCCAACCCGCTCCAACATATACCAGAATAAAAACAATAAGATTTGTTATCAACGCAACAACTTGGAAAGATAAAGTAATACCCGGAAACGCCGCAAAAACTGCCTCAGTAAAACCTACAACATACAAAGTAACCGCGATAGCTTGGGCAATATAGAAAAAGATCGCGATCACGCCCCCGAACTCAACACCCAAACTGCGAGAGATCATAAAATATGCACCGCCGCCTTTGACCTGCATATTGGTTGAGATTGACGAAAGTGACAAACCGGTAATAAGAGAGATCATTTTTGCGGCAAGGAGTATATATAATGCGCCCCAAAGTCCTGCATTACCAATCACATTTGCAAACCGTAAAAATAAGATCACTCCAAATATTGTCAGAACAGACGGAGTAAACACTCCGCCGAATGCACCAAATTTATGTCCGCTTTTATTATTATTTTCAGATTTACTGTTTGACATATTTTTCCCTCAAAGAGGTATTTATTGGTAATTAATTCATGTTTGTGATTAATTATACGATTTTTTGCGAAAAAGTAAAACAATTTTTGATGAGGGATGAGGGATGATGGATGGTGGATGTGGGATGGTGGATGATGGATGATGGATGGTGGATGATGGATGATGGATGGTGGATGTGGGATGGTGGATGATGGATGGTGGATGATGGATGTGGGATGATGGATTATGAATAATGGATTATGAATTTTGTTTTGTTGTTAGAATTGAAGATTTTAGCAATTTTAATATAGAATTTGCTTTTGGATACAAATAATCGAATTTAATATCATCCAAATAATTTGTTTTCTTTAGTAGCTCGAGCCAGAACAAATTTTCATCACATTCTTTTTGAGCAATTGCGAGTTTATGTATAAAATCAGCTCTACTTTCAGCATTTTGTGCCTCTCTTACATTTGCTCCAATACTTGTACCGCAACGTAATAGTTGCTTACTCATAACATATTCATGTTGTGTTTTTGTCAATTTAGAATATGATCTGACAATCAAAACAGCATAATCAAAACTCAAATCCAATAATTCATTCTTTTTATTCATCATCCATCATCCATAATTCATAATTACCTGAAACTAATTCTTAAATCATTTCAAAACCATAACAAATCCCAGAATGTGACTTAGCTCATAATTGTCTAATCCTTAAATAATTCTTGCATACTTGTGGGGCATTGTGTAGATTTGTGGGAGATTATGGGTTATGACACCCAATCTTGAGGTAAAAGGAATAGGTAGAGTGGGTTATTCAGACTATACAGGTAAATTCGATTACTCGGTTGACATGAAGCATCGTGTCAATATCCCTTCGCAATTCAGGAAGGTTATGGCCGAGAAAGATGTTACTGAAGTAGTCATTTCTAAGGGCATTGATTCTGAGCACATTGACGTTTATCCCTTGCCAAAGTGGATAACGATACGTGACAGATTAACTGCCTCGATGCAATTGGCAAATCGGACACACCGGAACTTTTTGCGTCATTTCACCCAAAATGCAACTCATTGCAATCTGGACAGCCAGGGTCGTATTATGTTGACTCCCCGACTTATGGAGATCGCTGGTATCAAAGATGGCGGCACTGTCTCCATTATAGGTATCATGGATTTTATGGAAATTTGGGACCCTGAGGAATTAAGGAAACACGAAGAAAACACCCCACTTACAGACAAAGATTTTGAGAAGCTTGAGCAATTGCCATTAATCTGAGGGTGATTATGTCAATTTCGTACCAGCATACGCCGGTATTGTTGCATGAGACTGTTCAACAGCTCATCACAAGACCGTCAGGTGTGTACATCGATGCAACATGTGGACTTGGTGGTCATTCGCTTGAAATATCCAGGCGTTTGAGTGCAAAAGGCAGTTTATATTGCTTTGATCTTGATCCCCGTGCACAGGCATTCGCAAAAGATCGTCTCTTTGAGTACGGCAATGTTCATTTTATACAAAACAATTTCGAAAAGATAAAAATGGCGATGTTCATCGAAGAGATAGAGCAAATTGACGGTATTCTCTATGATCTTGGCGTTTCATCCATGGAAATTGATTCTCCGGAACGCGGCTTTTCTTTTATGCAGGATGGTCCCTTGGATATGCGTATGGGTGAAACAGAATTAACCGCTGCTAATATCATCAACACTTATTCTCAAGATAAGCTGACACAGATTTTCCGTGAGTACGGTGAAGAACGTTTTTCCGGACGCATTGCGAGAGTCATTGTTGAAACCCGTCCCTACTTCAGAACACTTCCCTTAGTTAATTGTATTAAAAACATTATTCATGGTCCCTATGTGACCAAAACGCTAGCCAGGATCTTTCAAGCCCTCCGTATTGAGGTTAATCATGAACTGGATGCTTTGAAAAAAAGTCTGGCAGATGCTCTGGATATGATGAATCCCGGCGGAAGATTGGTCGTGATCTCTTTTCACTCACTTGAAGATCGTATCGTTAAGCAATTTTTTCAGGCTACTGTTACCGACTGCATTTGTCCCCCGGAGATACCGATATGCGTTTGCGATCATAAAGCAATCGCTAAGAAAATTACAAGAAAACCCATTATTCCTTCTGAAGAAGAAATCAGGAATAACCCACGAAGTCGTTCGGCCAAATGTAGGGTTATTGAGAAATTATGAAAAAGTCAAATATCAAAACACATTTGGATACTGACAAAAAGAATGAAAAGAAAGGTAATATTTTTTTCTACTTCTTGCTCATACTTATGATCGTAGCAAGTTTAGTTGGATATATGTATGTACGTAATGGAATAGACGCCTTAACAACTCGAAATCTAGCAATGAAAAGCAATAATATAAAATTAGAACAAGAGATCAAATTTCTTCAAAGTGAAGTAAACGATCTATCTCGCCCCGGTCAGATCAGATCGATCGCCGGTGAGCAACTCGGTCTTGTAAATTCAGCACCCCAACCGGATGCAATCTTTGTGAAAAAGAAATAATGATAAAGAGTACACATAAATCACGGGATAATTATTCATTCAGAGTGGCACTGATGACGATCTGCATATTTATATGTGTAGCTGTCATTTTTGTACGGCTGGTTGCGATACAGTTATTTGATGTTAAGGGACTTGCTCCTTATGCCGAGAGTCAGGGGATGCGCTCGGAAGAAATTCTACCCGAACGAGGCTTGATCATGGACAGGAATGATCATGTTCTTGCCGACAACATTATTGAATATACTATCGGGGCCCGTTTTATTGACCTGCTCGAACCTGAAAATTGTTTTAATGCACTTGCTAAAGCTTTTGACAGAACTCCCGATTTCTATCGGGCACAATTTAAAAAAGAAACCACATTTTATACACTTGAGAAAAAAGTAAAACCTGAGATCGTTGATATACTACGTGCAGACAGAGCATCTACAGGCTTGAAGTATGACAAGAAAATGAGTCGTTTTTATCCTTATCAGGATGCCAGTGGTCAATTATTGGGTTATCTATGGGACGATGGTCAGGGCAAAGCAGGTATTGAGCAATACTACAATGAGCTGCTTAAAGGCGTAAAAGGACATCGACGGATCCAAAGTGATAAACGGGGCGAAGTTATCACTCTAGATCAAAGCAATACAACGGAAGCTCTACCCGGCGGCAACATCAAACTGACCATTGATATTGAATATCAGATCATTCTTGAAGAAGAGCTTGCCGCAGCTGTTAAGAAGAACAAAGGAAAATCAGGAATGGCCGTTATTATGGATCCCAATACAGGCGAAGTCCTTGCAATGGCCAATTACCCAACTTTTAATCCGAACAATATAAGAAATTCCTCCCCGGAAATTATTCGCAACCGCGTTATATCAGATCAATTCGAGCCCGGTTCGGTCTATAAATTCATTCCTGCAGCAGCTGCTTTTGAAAACAATATTTTTTCACCTACATCCCGTATTTTCTGTGAAAATGGTGAATGGAAGATCCGCGATAGAATTATACATGATACAAAACCCCATGAATTTTTAACGGTTGAAGAGGTCATTGTATATTCCTCAAATATCGGAGCAGGTAAAATAGCTAAGCAGGTCGGCAATCAAACCATCTATGATATATCCCGTAAATTTGGTTTTGGCGAACCGACAGCAGTTGGTCTTTGGGGAGAGAGCGGTGGTCTGCTGAAAACTCCCGATAAATGGAGCTCTGTCGGTTATTCGCAATTGGCGATGGGACAAGGTGTTGCCGTAACACTTATGCAAATGATGGCAGCCTATTCGGCAATTGCTAATGGCGGAACCTTGTTAAAACCTTACATCGTGTCTCACACCTATAATGAGAAGAATAAAGTCATCAACGAGTACGATGCTTCCCCTGTTCGTCGTGCGATAAGCAAAGAAACAGCTGAAACTTTGCGCCGGATACTGGAAGAAGTTGTCAACAGGGGCACCGCACCTAGAGCTAAAATTGAAGGTTATCATGTTGCAGGTAAAACAGGTACAGCTCAAAAAGTAATAGACGGTAAATATTCAAATTCAAAATACTATGCATCTTTTATCGGGTTTTTCCCGTCAGACGATCCTGTTTTAGTATGCGGCGTTGTTATTGACGAACCCGCATATGGACTCCATCATGGCAGTACCGCAGCAGCTCCGGCAGTAAAAAATACATTTAGCCGTATCATCAATACCCCTGATTTTAATCAGAATTTTCCAACACTTTCCAAAAATCACGTCGAAAACAATGTCAAGCCGATTAAAAATAATAAAAAGTCAAATCCAAAATTATCCATGTTACACAGCAATAAGGGATCAAAAACTAAAACGATTGATAACTCAAAAGTAAAAGAGACTGTGGCTCATGTTGACCCAGAGCCCGTTGGTGATTATGATATTATTATGCCGGATGTTATCGGTAGGCATATTTTAAATGCTGAACAAAGACTACATTCATACGGACTCAATGTTGAGCGAAACGCTGATCGCGGAAAGGTTAGCTACCAATCCCCCGCTCCAGGCACCTATCTGATAGAGGGTGCTACCTGCAGATTGGAGGTCAGTCAATGAAAATACTTTCTGCTATCCTCAATGCTCTGGAACTCCCTTACCGCATCAATGGTTCAGATGTCTTTATTACCGGTATCACCCATGATTCACGTAAAGTGGAAAATGGCTCATTATTCGTTGCGATAAAAGGCTTTAGCGTTGATGGTCATGATTATATAGAAAACGCTATAAAGCGAGGTGCCATAGCTCTAGTAGTCGATCATGATGTTCCTTTTGAGCTCACACAGATCGTTATTCATGACACCCGAAGCGCTCTTTCGGAATTGAGTTATGAATACTATGGCTGTGCTTACAATAATTTCGAATTAACGGGCATTACCGGTACAAACGGTAAAACCACCATGACACATCTTCTCTACCAACTTGCCGAAAAAGCCGGAATGAACCCAGCCTTGATCGGTACTTTGGGGATACGAACAAAAGATGGACTTCTAGAGGGTGAGCGCACGACTCCCGAGAGTTCTGAACTGGCAAAAAAATTTTATGAACTCGATAAACAGGGTATTTCAAGCCTATTCATGGAAGTTTCATCTCATGCCATCGCTCTTAAACGTGTACAAGGTTTACGATTTGACGCAGCGATATTTACAAATCTTACACAAGACCATTTGGATTTCCATCCCACAATGGAAGATTATTTTGAAACTAAAGTAAAATTATTTGAAAATATGAAACCTGGAGCCCGTGGCATCATCAATATTGATAATCCTTACGGACAAAGACTATATAAAAAACTTGAGATAGGTAAAGTATCATATTCTGTTGAAAATGATATAGCCGATTATTATTTCAAAGAATTAAGCGTCAACGTCAATGGCATAAAGGGAATTCTTGTTACACCTGAAAGTGAATTGAATATTACAGCATCACTTCTTGGAAGATTCAATGCCGAGAACATAGCCGGAAGTATTGCGGCCTGGCAGCAGCTCTACCCTGAAGTGGAAATTGACTTTGATAATCTTCATTTTGAGCCGGTTCCCGGTCGCATGGAAATGATAGCTACAAGTAAAGCTACAGCTGTGATCGATTATGCCCATACACCGGATGCGATGGAAAAGGCATTAAAAGCCGCATCTGAACTGAAAAATAGAAAAGAAATTATCACAGTTTTTGGTTGTGGCGGTGATCGCGATAAAGCAAAACGACCCATAATGGGTAAAATTGCAGAAAAATATTCTGATAAGATCATTTTAACTAATGACAATCCACGGACTGAAGAACCTCTGACGATCAGTGAAGAAATACTTAAGGGAATTGAAAATAAAGATATTGCCAGAATAGATCAAGACCGTAAAAAAGCGATCTCTGAAGCTTGGAAAGCCTCATCACCCGGCGATATTCTCATGATACTAGGAAAAGGTGCAGAAACATATATGGAGATCAAGGGACATAAATTTCCCTTTAACGACAAAGAAATTATGCTAAAGCTGGAGCAAAAGAATTAGAACCCTCTACCACCCCGGTACGGAGAGTCCTCTCCGCACCGGGGTTCCTAAAAAACTATGAAGACAACACTTCTACATCGCGGACCATTTACATTGCGCAATGTCAACGCTGCGGAATTCAAGGGGATCAGTATAGATTCCCGGAATATTCCCGAAGCTTATATTTTTTGCGCTTTAAAAGGTGAACACACCGATGG
>CAYTLV010000056.1:6846-9278 GCA_964438445.1 uncultured bacterium
TGCGTACAAAAATGACCGTTGCCGAAACACCCAAAAATTATAATAACCACATCGGATTGCCGATCTCCATTCTACAGATGAGCGGAAATGAAGATATTGCGGTTCTTGAGATGGGAACATCGGCAATTGGTGAGATACGCGATCTTTGTAAGATCGCAGCACCTAATTTTGGAATGATCACATCGATCGCACATGCTCATATCGGCGGATTCGGGTCAATAGATAATGTCCAAAAAGCAAAATATGAGCTTCTTGATGCCGTGAAAACAAACGGAACTCTTTTCATTAACAACGATAATCCAAGAATTTCAAATTATCCTCAAGATGGACGAAAACGCATCACTTACGGACTTGAAAACCCGGCCGATATTCGAATGAACATTCATGATATTGATAAAAACGGTTGTTATAGACTATCTATAGATGACATAAAAATACAGCTAAAGAGCAGTGGTAAAGGGGCAGCGTTGAACGCCGTCGCAGCCTATGCCTTTACTCTGACTTTGGGAATGGACTCAAAGGAGATCATCACAGCCATTGAAAGTTACGAGCCATCCACAGGACGAGGGAAAATGGAAGTCTGGAATGGTATTACGCTGATAGATGATACTTATAACGCAAATCCATTCTCAGTAAAGAACGCAATTGATGCGCTCCATGCAATGAATTCAGAGAGAAACAAACTTATGGTTTTCGGAGACATGCTTGAAATGGGTGTTGAAGCCAAATCAAGTCATGAAGCCATAGGCACTGCGGTAACAGAAGCCGGGATATCACATTTATTCTGTTATGGTAGAGACAGTCAATTTACCGTATCGACTGCAAAAACGAGCGGTATTGCTTTTGCAGAGCATTTCAAGACAAAAATTGAGCTTGCGAAATCCTTATTCTCCGCAATTAAACCGGGAGACATTGTTCTATTCAAGGGCTCGCGCGGCGTTGCCATTGAAGAAATCATATCTCTCATAAAGGACATGTAATATGTTGTATCTGTTATTATATCCACTGCGCGATAAGATCACTTGGCTGAATATAATGGGTTATATTTCTTTTAGAAGTGCCGCTGCAGCTATTACAGCTTTACTGATTACCTTTTTTCTGGGTCCCGTGATCATTCGAGCACTTAAGCGTCATCATATTGGCGAAACAATACGCGCAGACGGACCAGAGACACATCAAATTAAGGCGGGGACACCCACCATGGGTGGATTGATTATCCATCTTGCCGTCTTTGTCCCTACTCTTCTTTGGGGCGATCTAAGCAATAAATACGTACTGCTTGTTATGTTCGTTACTTTTTGGATGGGTGCCATTGGTTTTGTTGATGATTATCTTAAAGTCGTAAAGAAAATGAAGAAAGGTTTAGTTGCACGATATAAACTGATGGGACAGATAGCCATTGGTGTGATCGTGGCTTTGTTTATGTACTTCTACCCTTCTGACCCAAATCTTGTAACTATAACATCGGTTCCTTTTCTTAAAAATATAATGATCAATTTCGGCATCTTCTATGCGCCGATGATCATCTTGTATATTACCGGTTTTTCCAATGCCGTGAATCTTTCAGACGGTCTGGATGGATTGGCATCAGGTCTGATGGCTCTTGCCGCTTTTGTCCTGTTGGGCATTGCTTACTTGTCCGGTCGTGTGGATTTTAGTGAATATCTTGGAATCCTCTACCTCCCAACCACAGGTGAGCTGACCGTTTTCCTGGCCGCCATGGTTGGCGGATTGGTCGGTTTTCTCTGGTTCAATTCCCGTCCCGCTGAAATATTTATGGGAGATACGGGTTCACTTGCCTACGGTGCAGCTCTAGGAACGGTCGCGATATTATTAAAAAAAGAAATTGTCTTCTTAATGGTTGGTATGGTCTTTGTCATTGAAGCTCTGAGTGTGGTCCTGCAAGTAGGATGGTTCAGATTTTCCAAACGCCGCACCGGAACAGGCAAACGCATATTCCTTATGGCGCCCTTGCACCATCATTTTGAAGAAAAAGGCTGGCCTGAATCAAAAGTGGTTATCCGCTTCTGGATCCTCGGTATTCTCTGTGCATTAATGTCCATGGCAACATTTAAAATTCGATAAAAAGGATTTATTGTGCTCGTAACAGATAAGAACATAACAGTTTTAGGTGCCGGCAGAAGCGGTATCTCAGCGGCTATCTTGCTGGCAAAACACGATGCCAAAGTATTGGTAAGTGACAGCAATTCGGACAATAAAGCCCCTGATCTACTGCGCATTTTTGATGAACATGGTATTTCTTATGAGTTTGGCCAACATAGTAGAAAAATCCTTGAATCTGATTTCGTGATCTTGAGCCCGGGCATTCCTACTACCTCTGATGTTGTTCAATTATTATATGAACGCGATATTCCGGTCTATTCTGAGATCGAAGTTGCCAGCTGGTTTACAGAAAGTCCCATTATTGCCGT
>CAYTLV010000057.1:0-9207 GCA_964438445.1 uncultured bacterium
AACAGAGATTATTGAATAAAGGCATAGAACATTATGGCAGGACAAAAAATACGCATCGCGTTAAAATCATATGATCACAATCTTCTCGATAAATCAACAGAGAAGATCGTTCAGCGTGCAAAAGCAACCGGAGCCGTTATTTCGGGTCCGATCCCTTTGCCGACTAAACGTTCGGTTATAACGGTTAACCGTTCACCGCACGTAAATAAAAAATCGCGCGAACAATTTCAGATCAAAGTGCATAAGCGCATTATAGAAATCCTGAATACCACGACGAAGACCATCGATGAATTGATGAAGTTAGACTTACCTGCCGGCGTGGATATTGAAATTAAGGTTTAACACAAACCCTAACATGTAGGGCGGCTCAGTTAAGAGAGCTCTTATGAATAGAAAAGGTTAAAACTGTGAACGGAATCATAGGAAAAAAAGTTGGTATGACCCGCATATTCGATGAACGAGGCCGGAATATTCCGGTAACGGTCATTGAAGCCGGACCATGCTTTGTAACACAGATCAAAACGGACGAAACTGACGGATATACCGCAGTGCAAGTCGGCTTTGACGAAGTTCGGGAGAAGATTATTACTAAACCTGAACTTGGTCACCTTAAAGGTGCCGGTAAAGTTTTGCGAACTCTGAAAGAATTTCGTCTGGATGAAGTAAACGACCTTAAAGTTGGTGACGAGATCAATGTTGACATCTTTGCAAAAGGTGACATCGTAGCGGTAACCGGAAGATCCAAAGGTAAAGGATTTCAGGGGACCATGAAACGTCATAACTTTTCCGGTGGTCCTGCGACACACGGTCAGAAAGACCGTCTTCGTGCACCCGGTTCGATCGGTGCAGGTTCATCTCCTTCCCGCGTTTGGAAAGGTATGAAAATGTCAGGTCAGATGGGTAACGAAACAGTGACCGTACGGAATATCGAAGTTATTGAAATTCGTTCTGATAAGAACATCCTATTGGTTAAAGGCAGCGTTCCCGGATCGAGGAACGGTATCTTGCAACTTATTAAAGCGGGAGATACAGAATGAAAATTGATGTCTTAAAAACCAATGGTGAAAAATTGGATAAGAAAGTGGATCTGGCAAAGGAAGTATTTGGTATAGAACCCAATGAACATACCATATACCTCGCAGTGAAGGCAGAACTTGCCAACATGCGTCAGGGAACACACAAAACCAAGACTCGTGGTGATTCACGAGGTGGTGGGGCGAAGCCCTGGAAACAAAAAGGTCGCGGAACCGCCCGTTCAGGTTCACGTCGTTCCCCAATTTGGGTCGGCGGTGGACGTGCTTTCGGTCCCGAACCTCATCTGTATACGACTAAACTGCCTAGGAAGGTCAAACGCCTTGCTCGTCGCAGTGCTTTGTCACAAAAGGTGAATGAAAAAGCCGTTCTTGTCGTTGATGATTTTAATCTGAAAGTAGCTAAAACAAGCAGTCTTGTTGCAATACTTGAAAAGCTGGGTTTAACAGGCAAGAAATTGACCGTCCTAGTCTCAGACGTTACAGAGAATCTCTTTCTGTCAGCACGAAATATTCCCAATATATATATTGTTGCTGCCGAACGTGCCTCTACGTATGAGATCATGGATTGTGAAATGCTTGTTATTGAAAAATCCGCTGTCAAGCGCATCAACGAGGCCCTTAAATAAGGAATGGCGAGCAGATGAAAAAGAATATCATAATCCGACCGATCTTGACCGAAAAGATCAGTATCATGAGCGAAGAGTTAGGCAAGTATGCCTTTGTCGTTGCCCCTGATGCGAATAAGATCGAGATCAAGAAGGCAATTGAAGATCGTTTTAGCGTTCAGGTAACTGGCGTCAGAACGATGAACAGAAAAGGTAAAGTGAAATCAATGACCGTTCGCAGTGGTGGACGGGTAATTCGAACAGAAGGTAGCCGATCAAATTGGAAAAAAGCGATCGTAACCCTTGCTGAAGGAAATAAAATTGATTTCTTTGAAGGCGAAACCGCTGTTTAAGGAATAGGAATAATATGGCTTTAAAGAGCTACAAACCGCATACTCCTGGTCTACGTTATAAAACTACATTAGTTTTTGACGAATTGACTAAGAAAGCACCGGAAAAATCACTGCTGAAACCGAATCCGAAGAGTGGTGGTCGTAACAATATGGGTCGCATTACCTCCCGCAGACGCGGTGGTGGTCATAAACGTCAGTATCGTATGATTGATTTCAAACGTAATAAATTTGGCGTACCCGCTCGCGTTGCAGCTATTGAATACGATCCTAATCGTTCGGCAAACATTGCTCTGCTCATTTATGTAGATGGTGAAAAAACATACATCATTTGCCCGGCAGACGTTAAAGTTGGTGACAAGCTGATATCCGGTCCAGACGCACCCGTTAAAAAAGGGAATGCGTTACCATTGAAGAATATCCCCTCAGGTACTCAAGTTCATAATATTGAAATGAAGCCTGGCAAGGGAGCCCAAATTGCCAGAGGCGCCGGTGCCGGTGCTCAGATCATGGCAAAAGAGGGAAAATATGTAACGATCAAACTTCCTTCGGGCGAAATGAGATTGATCTTGGATACTTGCCTTGCCACTATTGGTGAAGTTGGTAATAAAGATCATCAAAATGTTACCATTGGGAAAGCAGGCCGCAATCGTTGGAAAGGCAGACGCCCGAAAGTTCGTGGTGTTGCTATGAACCCGGTTGATCACCCACATGGTGGTGGTGAAGGTAAAACCTCTGGTGGTGGACATCCACGTACACCTTGGGGCAAACCGACCAAAGGTTATAAAACACGTAAGAAAAATAATCCGACCAATAAGTATATTGTTGCTCGTCGGAAGAAAAAGTAAAGGTGAATACATATGCCTAGGTCATTAAAAAAAGGTCCTTATGTCAGTGAGTCACTGCTGAAGAAAGTGGATCAATTGATGGAATCCGGTAAGAAAAAAGTCATAAAAACTTGGTCTCGCCGCTCTACTATCACACCGAACTTTGTCGGTTACACTTTTGCAGTACATAATGGTACGAAATTCATCCCGATCTATGTCACCGAAAATATGGTTGGCCATAAATTAGGCGAATTCTCACCCACGCGAACATATCGCGGACATAAGTCATAAACAAGAGTAGGTTAATAATGAAAGCTCGTGCAGTAAACAAGTACATACGGCAAAGTGCAAAAAAGATGAAACCTATGCTCGACATGGTTCGAGGCAAACAGGTGAATTCCATGATAAATATGCTTGCGTTCATGCCGAAGAAGGCAGCCAAGATAGTTGAATTAACCACACGTTCCGCTGTTTCAAATTTGCTGAATTCAGAAGAAGGTGCAAAGGTCAATCCCGATGAATTGATTATCGTGGAAGCATATGCAAATCAAGGCCCCGTCATGAAACGTATTCGTCCCCGTTCAATGGGACGTGCATACATGATCCGGAAACGCACTTGTCATTTAACGATCGTTGTCGCAACACCGGAAATCGATGTTGAGAACACAACGAAAGAGAAGGAGTAAACCTTGGGTCAAAAAACACATCCATATGGTTTTCGTCTTGGTATAACAAGAGAATGGCTCTCAAATTGGTATGATGAGCGCAACTTTGCTGCAAAACTCAGCGAAGATCTAATGCTCCGTAAGTATTTGAAGAAACGTTTGTCAAATGCCGGTGTCGCAAAGATTGAGATCGAACGGACATCAAAAGCGATATCTATTACGATCCATACCTCTCGTCCCGGTGTTGTCATCGGTTCAAAAGGTAAAGAAGTTGATCAGTTACGCGAAGAGATCAGAAAGCTGACCCAATTTGACGTTAACGTTAATGTTGTAGAAATCAAAAAACCTGAATTGAACGCATATTTAGTGGGTGAGAACATTGCCCAGCAGTTGGTTAAAAAGATGCCTTTCCGTCGTATCCTGAAGCGTAGTATACAAAATACAATGCGCCAGGGAGCCGAAGGTATTCGTATCCAGCTTTCCGGCCGTCTCGGTGGTGCTGAAATGGCACGCAAGGAAACGGCTCGTGAAGGACGAGTTCCTCTGCATACTTTGCGTTCTGATATTGATTATGCTGAAGTAACAGCATTCACAACTTATGGTTGTATCGGTATCAAGGTGTGGATCTGCAACGGTGAAGTATCTACAATCTAACAGGAATGGAGTAACCTATGTTAGTGCCTAGAAAGGTAAAATACAGAAAACAACATCGCGGCCGTCGCGCCGGTTTGGCATATCGTGGTTCTACAGTCAGTTTCGGAGATTATGGTTTAAAGGCCATGGAAGCTTGCTGGCTAACCAGTCGTCAGATCGAAGCAAGTCGTGTTGCCATATCACGTATTGTCCGTAAACACGGTAAAATGTGGATCCGTATATTCCCGGACAAACCGGTATCAAAGAAACCTGCTGAAACCCGTCAGGGCAAAGGTAAAGGTGGACCGGAATTTTGGGTTGCGGTTATCAAACCGGGCCGTATCCTCTTTGAAGTAGAAGGGGTAACTGAAGAAATGGCGAAAGAAGCATTCCGTCTGGCCGGCCATAAATTACCCATCAAGGTAAAAATGGTCAAACGACGTGAATTGGGAGGATAATAGATGTTATCTAAGGCCGAATTGAAAGAATTAACAAAAGATGAAGTGATTGTAAAATTACGCGATGACGAAGAGGCGCTGATGAATCTGCGCTTCCAGCACGCTTTACAGCAACTTGAAAACCCGGGTCAGTTACGTTATTTGAAACGGGAAGTTGCCCAGCTTAAAACAATCATTCATGAGTATGAACTCGGATTGCGTAAATAACAGGAAGTTCAGACATGTCACATACAAATCGTAAAGAGAAAATCGGTGTTGTTGTTAGCAACAAGATGGATAAAACGGTCAACGTGCTGGTTAGCCAGCGGATCAAGCATCCTGTCTATGGTAAATACATTAACCGTAGTCGGAAATTCATGGCCCACGATGAAGCCAATGCTTGTCGTATCGGTGATACCATTTCCATTGTTGAAACACGTCCGATGAGTCGTAATAAGCGTTGGCGGGTCAGTGAGATCATTGATCATGCGCCGGACGCTAAATAAGCATCAAAGTTGAAAGGCAGATAAACTATGATTCAAGTTGAAAGTAGATTAAAAGTTGCTGACAACACAGGTGCAAAAGTCGTACAATGCATTAGAGTACTGGGTGGAACCGGTCGCCGTTATGCAAGCCTAGGCGATGTTATAGTCGTTACGGTAAAACAGGCGATACCGGGTGGATCAGCTAAAAAGAGTGATATTGCTAAGGCTGTCATTGTTCGTACCAGTAAAGAAGTAGGCCGCCAAGATGGCTCCTACATTCGTTTTGACGATAATGCCGTTGTGTTGATTAATGAGCAGGGTGAACCGACCGGAACTCGTATTTTTGGTCCGGTAGCCCGTGAATTGCGCGAAAAACATTACATGAAAATCGTGTCAATGGCGCCTGAAGTACTGTAAGGAGAAAAACTGTGCATATCAAAAAAGGTGATGTAGTTAAGGTTATTGCCGGTAAATACATGGGCAAAGAAGGAAAGATCCTTAAGGTCTTCCTGAAAACCAATCGCGTTATCATCGAAGGTGTTAATTTGGTGAAACGTGCTACCCGTCCCAGCCAGCAAAACCCTCAAGGTGGCATTATTGAAAAAGAAGCCACTATCCATGCATCCAATGTTATGTTGGTTGTTAATGGTAAGCCGTCCCGTGTAGGTACACGCATTTTGAAAGATGGTTCAAAAGTGCGTTATGCCAAGAAAACGGGCGAAACTGTGGAAGGGAAGTAAAGAATGAGCAATACCCCAACATTACAAAAATTGTATAAAGAAGAGATTACACCATCTCTTATTAAAACATTTGGGTATAAGAATGTAATGCAAGTCCCTAAACTCTCTAAGATCACATTAAGCATTGGCCTTGGCACTGCGCGTGAAGACAAGAGTAAATTGGAACATGCCGTTACTGATCTTACAACAATCGCCGGCCAAAAACCGGTTATTACTTATGCGAAGAAAGCCATTTCCAATTTCAAGATCCGCAAAGGCGATCCTGTAGGTCTTATGGTCACCTTGCGCGATGTCAATATGTATGAATTCCTAAATCGTTTCATCAATATTGCATTGCCGCGTGTGCGTGACTTTAATGGTCTCTCAGACAAAGCTTTTGACGGACAGGGAAATTATTCTGTAGGTATTACCGAACAGATCATATTTCCAGAAATTGATTATGATAAAGTGGATACTATTCGTGGAATGAACGTCACATTCACCACATCAGCGCAAACCGACCAAGAAGCATTCGAACTGCTTAAAGGTTACGGTTTTCCTTTTGTGCGCCGTGACGAAAAATAAGGATTAAATTCTTATGGCAAAGACATCATTAGTAGCAAAAGCTAAGCGCGAACCAAAATTCTCTACACGGAAGTACACCCGTTGCTCACGTTGCGGTCGTCCGAAATCTGTGTATAGAAAATTCGGCCTATGCCGGATATGTTTTCGTGAACTGGCTTTAAAGGGTGAGATACCCGGTGTAACAAAAGCAAGTTGGTAAAAAGAGGTAACAAATGGTAACAGATCCTATTGCAGATTTTTTGACACGTATTAGAAACGCGTCTAAAGCAGGACATCCCTGGGTAGAGATCCCGGCTAGTAAATTAAAAGCCAGGATATCTCTTGTGCTCAAGGAAAAGGGTTACATAAAAGATTTTATCTTGATCAGAGATGGTAAACAAGGAATGCTTCGTCTATACTTGAAATATCAAGAAGACGGACGTCCCGTTATTTACACTCTTGAACGAGTAAGTAAACCCGGTCGTAGAATGTATGTTAAAAGTACAGATATCCCCCGCGTAAACAATGGTTTAGGCATTGGTATCCTGTCCACATCCCACGGTGTTGTCACCGATAAAGATGCGCGCAAGATGCAGGTTGGCGGTGAATATTTGTGTAAGATATGGTAAGGGAGAAATTTTATGTCGAGAATTGGTAAAAAACCCATTCCGCTCCCTAACGGGGTAACGGTAGATATAAAAGATAATGTCATTACGGTCAAAGGACCTAAAGGCGAGCTTGTAAAAGCCTTCCCTGAAGGGATTACCGCCAAAACTGAGAACAATGATGTTGTTGTTGAACGTCCTTCCGATGAAAAGAAATACCGTGCTTATCACGGTTTGACTCGCGCTTTGATCGCGAACATGGTCGTTGGCGTTACGGAAGGTTACGAAATAGCACTTCAGATCGTCGGTGTTGGTTTCCAGGGAGAAGTAAGAGGCAATAAACGCCTTCTTCTTTCACTTGGATATTCACATCAGATCCTGATGGATGCACCTGAAGGTATTCAGTTCTCAGTGGTCCGCGATATTATCAAAGTAACGGGAATTGATAAACAGAAGGTCGGCGAAGTAGCCGCTCAAATCCGCAAATTGCGCAAGCCTGAACCCTACAAGGGTAAAGGAATTCGCTATGTGGGTGAACAGATTCAGCGTAAAGCAGGTAAAACTGCCGGTGCCTAATAAGGCATGATAAAGGATCAATCATGAAAGATAAAAGTAAATTAAAACGCGATGCAAGGATCAAGAAGAAAACCCGGATCAGGAAACGCCTGTCAGGTACTTCTGAACGTCCTCGTCTCGTTGTTTATCGAAGCAATATGCATATTAGTGCACAGATTGTCAATGATGACAATCACGAAGTTATTTGCTCGGCAAGTTCCTTTGCAAAAGACCTTCGCGCTTCACTGAAAGATAAAACTAAGACAGAGTATAGTCTTAGTGTTGGCAAATCCATTGCTGAGAAAGCAAAAGCAAAAGGTGTTAAAGCCGTTGTTTTTGATCGGAATGGTTTTATTTATCACGGACGCGTCAAAGCATTGGCAGACGCTTGCCGTAAAAACGGTTTAGAATTCTAATTAAGGAGTAACGCATTGAGATCAATTAATCCGTCAGAACTCGAATTGAGTGAAGGAAAATTAATCAAACTGAATCGCGTCGCTAAGGTTGTTACCGGTGGTCGCCGTTTTCGTTTCAACGCTATTGTTGCGATCGGTGATTCCAAAGGACATGTTGGAATTGGCCTGGGTAAATCAAACCAAGTAACGGATGCGATTAATAAAGGTCGTGAAGATGCAAAGAAAAACATCATTCGCGTCCCTATTTTAAATGGAACCATCCCCTTTGAGATCACTGCTAAGTACGGTGCTGCAAAGGTCTTGCTCAAACCTGCTTCACCGGGTACTGGTATTATTGCAGGTGGTCCTGTTCGTGCTATCATGGAACAGGTTGGCGTTAAAGACATTCTTGCAAAATCTATCGGCAGTGCAAACTCACATAATGTTGTAAAAGCAACCATGCACGCTTTGGAATTACTCGAAGATGCATATATGGTAGCCAAACGACGGGGTGTGACACTCGAGGAGGTTTTTAATTAAAATGGAAAAGAAAAAAGAACTTAAGATCACACAAATCAAAAGCGCGATAGGCTATCGGGGAAAAACCGTTAAAACTATTGAAGCTCTTGGACTAGGTAAGATTCGCAAAACAGTGATCATGCCAGATAATCCTGCGATTCGTGGAATGATCAATAAAATTCCTCATCTCTTAAAAGTAGAGGAGCTATCATGAGTTTATCGAATTTAACTCCTGCAGACGGCTCAACAATAAAGAAAACAAAACGTCTCGGGCGCGGAACGGCCTCTGGATGGGGCACTACCGCTGGCCGTGGTATGAACGGACAGAAATCACGTAGTGGTTCTAAACACCATCCTTGGTTTGAAGGTGGACAGATGCCTTTACAGCGTCGTACACCAAAGCGTGGCTTTTCAAACAAACGCTTCCGCCAGGAATACCAGATTGTAAATCTACAGGAATTGAATCTACTTGAAGATGTAAAAACAGTTACTGCAGAAACTCTCAAAGAATATGGACTGATTAAGAAACTGAATAAACCTGTTAAGATCCTTGGTTACGGCGAAATGACCATAGCAATGGAAATTACCGCCGATGCATTTAGCGAAACAGCTAAAGAAAAGATTGAAAAAGCAGGTGGAAAGGCTGTAGTATTATGATGCAAAGTGTTCGTTCCATGTTTAAGATCCAAGAATTGAGACAACGTTTGTTCTTTACATTGTTTGTCCTCTTTTTAGCCCGTATTGGTGCTCATATTCCGCTACCCGGAATTGACACAAAACTACTGGCGATGGCTGCATCGGGAATGGACAATAC
>CAYTLV010000058.1:0-9153 GCA_964438445.1 uncultured bacterium
AGATGGTTTCAGGGGGAGATGTCAATGCTTTCTTTAGTTCTTGATACACGGGATTAAATCGTTCAATATGGCCTATACCAATTTTGAGATTTTTCCTCTCAGTAAGTTTTGCCAGCTGCTGTGCTTGCTCGGATGTTTCTGTAAACGGTTTTTCAACAAAAATATGTTTCTCGGCAAGAAGAGCTTTTTCAGCGATAGGAAAATGTGAAACAGCCGGGACAACAATATCAAGAATATCAACCCGATCGATCAATTCATCTAAAGGAAGGGAGGGAAGTCCGGTTTCGCTGATAACTTTTTTGCATACTTCAGGATCTATGTCGTTGAATCCGACGAATTCAATATCGTCCATTTGCAGCCATTTGCTGAGATGTCGGGACCCAAAGCGCCCAACACCAACAATACCAATTTTTAGAATAGGATTTTTCATAAGCGATAAAATAATGAAAAAATGTTGAAGTCAAAAGCGAATTTAAGTTTAAGATGAGAGTACGAGGGTAAGAAGATAAGAAGGTAAGAGTGGAAGAGAGGGAGATCAACCAATAATACTCTTTGTTACTTAATTTTCGTTTGTGCCCTTGTGTGAGGTATTTTGGAAACTTGTGGCTTAAAACTGAATTGTATTATAATTACTTGTTTTTTGACGACCGGACAGATAAATTTCGGCGAAAATAAAAGAAAGGAAAGATATGAATAAGAATAATGTACTTTTAATGATACTAGATGGCTATGGATTGCGCAAAGAAACAAAAAATAATGCGGTCTTACAGGCAAATACTCCATTTATAAATAAACTTTTTAAAGAAGAACTCAATACTTCTCTTGACTGTCATGGAAACGAAGTAGGCCTGCCCGAGGGAGTTATGGGAAACTCAGAAGTTGGACATTTAAATATTGGTGCCGGTAGAGTGGTTATGCAAGATCTGGTTCGTATTGATCTTGCTCTCAGAGAGGGGACATGTCAAAACATCCCCGAATTTAAACAACTGATAAAAGACGCTATAAGCTCAGACAAGCCGGTGCATTTAATGGGACTGATGTCCGATGCAGGTGTACACTCCGATTATAGACATTTGATGAAGATACTTTTGGCATTAAAAAAAGCCGGTGTGAAAGAAGCTTATGTTCATGCTTTAATGGATGGACGAGATACACCTCCTCAAAGCGGGGCAGGGTATTTGGAAAAGCTAATCGATTTTATGGAGAAGAATAAATATGGAAAGATAGCTACCGTTATTGGTCGCTATTATGCCATGGATCGTGATAAGCGTTGGGATCGTGTGAAGCGAGCATATATGGCGCTTGTACAGGGTGTTGGCAAGGCGAGCAAAGATCCCGTTGGGACTGTTCGTGAATACTATGAACAGAAGATTACAGATGAATTCATGGAACCTATTATTGTTGGTGAGAAGGGTCGCATAGAAAAAGGCGACAGCATGTTAGTCTTTAATTACCGTGCAGATCGTGTGCGCGAAATATCTATTGCATTGAATGACCATAGCTTTAATGAATTTGAAACAGCAGATCTTGATCTTAAATATTATACTCTAACCAAATATCAGGCAAGCTTCCCCTATCCCGTTTTATTTAAACCCATGAAAATGGACAAGATTTTCGGGGAAGTTGTGAGTGAAGCCGGTATGACTCAGCTTAGAATTGCCGAGACCGAAAAATATGCTCATGTCACATATTTCTTTAATGGGGGAGAAGAAACGCAATATCCCGGTGAAGAGCGTATCCTTATTCCATCTCCAAAAGTAGCAACCTATGATCTTCAACCTGAAATGAGTGCTCCGGAAGTAACCGAAGCTTTATTAAAAGCGATAGAGTCCGATAAATTCAATTCAATCATTCTTAATTTTGCAAATGGAGATATGGTTGGTCATACGGGTATATTATCTGCTGCAGTGTTTGCCCTGGAATATCTTGATACAGCTATAGAGAAAGTTGTAACAGCTTTTACAAAAGCGGGTGGAACTGTATTTATTACAGCTGATCATGGTAACTGCGAGTTGATGTGGGATGATAAAAATGAACAACCTCATACCCAGCATACGCTTAATAAAGTTCCCCTTATAGCGATAGATCCCAATAAAAAGATCAAAGGCTTGTTGCCTGATGGAAAGCTTTCTGATATTGCCCCAACCTTATTGGATGTTTTGAATATCCCAAAACCAATTGAAATGTCCGGTAAAAGCCTGATCATCAAGTAAATATACAATATTTTTCTGAAATGTTAAGGAATCCTCAATATTTTTCACGAATTATATTAATAATTTTTAATAATTTCCCACTATTTAAGTAAATAGTTAACGAATACCAGTAAGGTAATATTTTATATATAATTGATTATGAAATAGTTGTAGATATTATTGTGATAATTATTTTCCGCAGAAAGAAAAGTTAAGAAAAAGTTAATTATTCATTAAAAAAACTTGCATAAAATAGCGGACAATATTATATTGCCTTTGATAAAAGTGAGAAAATTTAAGAGAGTTATAAGAGAGAATATGCGGAGAAAAAAAATCATGAGAAAGATATTATTGCTAATGCTGACAATTATTTTTAGCGTTAGTGTCCTTTTTGCACAAACAAAAATGAATACCAATTTGAGAACCGCTACCTTTACAGGTAGTGTGTCTGGTTATGGTTTTATTCCAGCTACAGATCCTTACCTTGGAACAATAACAGTCAATGATGGACTGCCTGCAACAATGGTTGATTGGGTACTTGTAGAACTTCGTGCCACAATAGGCGGTGCAACGATTGCACAAGCAGTCGGTTGTTTACTTGAAGATGGAAGTGTAACTGATACGACCGGAACAAATGGATTAGCATTTACAGGACTTGAGTCAAGCACCTCATATTATGTTGTTGTTAAACATAGAAATCATTTAGCTGTTATGAGCAATGCTGCCGTATCAATTGACGAACCAGATTCATTTGATGCACTTGAACATGACTTTACAGTAAGCGGAGCTGCTTATGGTGGTGATGGCTTTGGAGAAAAGCTAGTTGGATCTGATTATGCTATGTTTGCATCTGATGGTGATGGTAATGGCTTTATTCAGACAACTGATAAAAATAGTACATGGACCACTCAAGTTGGTCAAGTTGGTTATAAGGCGGCTGATTTTGATATGAATGGCTTTGTACAAACAACTGATAAGAGTGCCTATTATGAAAACAATGTTGGTAAGGCTACTCAGGTGCCCGCCCAATAGGATTAATGATGATCCATGGTTAAATAATACTGGGCACTTTTTTATAAGTGCTCTTGTAATATAAAAAGATAAAGAGATAAGAGAGAAAGAGACGGAGAAAAATGAAAAAAACACTGATAATAGTTTTTATGTTGATTGCTGGTTTGATGGCCGCGACAACTCCAGGCGTTGTACACTTTGTATATAATAATGGTATGGTTACCACTTCCGGTGATGATACCTTTTATGAATTTGATATTCAGGCCTATGTTACGGGAACATCAAATGCAGATGACCTATTATTTGGCTCGGCTAATGTATATGTTGAGTATGATAATGAATTATTTGGCACTGCCATTTCAGGAACAAGCTCGTTTGAATTTCAAAAGATTGGAATATTGGCAAAAGAATTAATGCCGGGTTTTCCATTTTATGATGTATATGATTCTCAAAACTCATACCCTGATGTATTTGCTTTAACGTTTGAAGCACAATACCCTGATAATCCCGGGAGTTACGATCCGATTTCAAATGATTCTGAAAACCCTTCAGGTCTTTTTCATATTAAAATGAAAGCAATAGCTGCAGGCAGTGGAGAGGTTTCTTTTCCTTATACTCGTATTAATAATGCTGGTGATCAATTTTGGACTCTTGCGGAGTTACAATATGCCGGACCGACTGATTTTTCTGAAGCAAGTGAAGTTGTTTACATTGAAGGTCCCGTCACCGGTGAACCCTATACATCTATCGAATTGGCATACTTTGAAGTTGCCGATAAAGGTGGAAAAGTTCGTCTAAGATGGAGAACCGAAAGTGAAACAGAAAATCAGGGATTCACTGTAAAACGAGCGTTAGTTACTGGTGATTTCATCGGAGCATATGAAGCGATCGAAAGTTATTTGACAAATGATGAACTTCTCGGTGCTGGCACAACAAGCAAAAAAACCGATTATATGTATTGGGACAGGGAAGTTAGACCCGGTGTTACTTATGCTTATATTTTACAGGATGTTGATTATGAAGGACATATTCGTGAATGCGAACCTGTTATCGTAGCAATGCGTGAATCTAAAATTATCTCAAATGATAAATTTGAATTCTCATCAAGTTACCCAAATCCTTTTAATCCCGCTTTTGTAGTTCCTTTTGAACTTTATTCGTCAACTACCGTAGATATTAGATTATATGATGTTACGGGTCATTTGGTTAAGATCGTTGCTGACAGAGAATTCTCTGCCGGAGAATATAAGTTACTGGTTAATGGCAATAACTTGAGTTCCGGTGTGTATTTGTTAAGAACCCAAGTTGAAGGTATTGTCAATACCCAGAAGATGCTTTTAGTAAAATAGAAGTTGCTTTTAAGATCTAAGATCTTTAAGCTTTATATTGGTTGCCGATAAAGGCAGATTGAAAATAATGACCAGAGTGAATACCTTATCATAAACTGCTGAATGGTGTACGAAAAGGTACTCTCCCTGAGTTAAACTATGGATAGAGCACAGCTCTATAAAGGATAAATGAAAAAGATCATTGTAACACTATTGTTGACCGTCGTAATTGTATCGCAAGTATTTGCTTTAACCGGTACTGTTACATTAAGTTATGATAATGGTGCCGTTTCTTATAATGCTACACAAACATTCTACGAATTTGATGTGCAAGTCTATATCGCTAGTGGAAGTGGAGAAAACATATTTGACGATGGAATGGTATATGTTGAATACAATACAACTGTATTTGGAACTGGTGTAGTAGCAGGCAACAAAATAGTTTCAATTACAAAAATGGGACCTTTTGCCACTGATGGCGGTGGTTTATACACAATCGTAAATACTACTGATATGACTTCAAATATCTTTGCAGTAACATTTGAGGCTTCTAACCCTTATACTGATTCTGGTTATGATTTAGATACTTGGATCTCGAATTCTTCCGGTTCGCTGTCAACGCTTTTTCGTATTAAAATGGAAGTTAGTGTTTCTGGTTCCTCCAATGTAGCTTGGCCAACTGGTATTCCTGATTTAAATTTAATCTATACTGAACACGATGCATCAAACAGCACGTATGAAGCATTATCAGTAGCAGATGCGGATGAGGCTACAGATATCGTATATTCCAATACCGGTGATCCGGCTTTACCTATAACATTAAAAGAATTTTCAGCACAATATGTTGAAAAGGGTGTGGCTTTAAGCTGGGTAACTGAGAGTGAAGTTCAAAATCTTGGATATGTTCTTAAAAGAGCAATTAGATATTCTGAAAATGATTTATCATCATATGAAGTTATTGCTTCATACCAGACAGATGATGAACTTTACGGAGCGGGTACAACAACTGAACAAAACACATACGCTTATATTGATAACAAAGTCAAACCCGGTGTAACTTATTCCTATATTCTTGAAGATGTGGATTATGATGGAAATGTTGTTGCTCATGATCCTGTAACTATTGTTATACCCGAGAATGTTTTATATGAAAATGACGATTTTACCTTGGGTTCAAACTTTCCCAATCCATTCAATCCAAGTTTTACTATACCATTTGAATTGACTCGTGCAATGGATGTTAGTATTAACATGTATGATATTACCGGTAAACAGATTATGTCTATTGTGAATGGCACATTTGAAGCTAGACAATATCAGTTCCGAGTTAATGCTTCAGATCTGAATAGTGGTATCTATTTTGTTCGTACCATTATTGGAAGTGAAGTTATTACTCAAAAAATGACATTGCTCAAATAAAAAATTATAAGATAGAAATTAAAAAGCCCGTTATTAACGGGCTTTCTTTTTCTGTGATAAAATAATATTAACGGATCAGCTTTGAATTTTCAAGATAATTATCATCATGACTGTAAATGAAAAGGACACTTCCATCTTTGATCCTTTTGATGATATCTTGTGTGAGGTCAGGAGGTAGAGCGGGACAGCCCCAACTTCTCCCGAGTCGCCCATGTTCTTTGATGAAGCTTTCACTTACATAATCTGCGGAGTGGATCACAATATAACGTTTTCTGGCACGGTTATTAAAACCTCGTTCAAGTCCATCAAGCTTAAGAGATTTACCATGTTTACCTTCATACGTTTCAGCAGTTAGGTAGAAACCCAAACTGCTTTGACGGCTGCCATTCTTGTTTGAAAAAGCAATAGCCTGATCTTCACCTGTATTGACTCCATGTGATGTATATGTATTATAAACAAGTGTTTTACTTGCCAAGTCAATTAGATAGAAGCGTTTATCTGTTGAAGGGCGTGAAAAGTCAATAATGCTGATCAGAGAGTCGTTCTTAGGCGCGATCTTTGAATATCCGGTCATTGCCATGCGGAAGACATCTTTTTGCATCACAGGCTCGAGAGACACTTCTTCGTACATCTTGTCAATAGCAGCTATTGGCATTGGGGTTTTATTATGGTACATAGTAGAACATCCTAAAAAAACAGTTATTATCAATAAAAATAAAACAAAATTCCTCATAGTATGTTCCTTAATTATTTTTGATCATATTTAATAATCCGTCCTCAATGATCAGTCGTTGTGCCGCATCGCCCAGAGGGTTGAAACTGTATCTTTTATCACCCGCGGTTATATTTGCTTTTTTAAAATTTACAATAATCTCTAATGCCGTATTAATTGTCAATTCATCCCCGATATAACCCTTCTTGAGATCATGTATGAGATCTGCACATTCAATGACGATAAAGCCATTGTTTAAAGCATTTCTTTTATAAGTTTCACTGAAAGAACCGGCGATCACAAGTTGGATGCCTTTATGTATGAATGCAGTTGCGGCTTGTTCGCGTGAACTTCCGGTGCCGAAATTAAAACCGCCTGCAAGAATATCTCCTTCATGAACAATATTAACGAATTTAGAATCATAATTTTCCATAACAACTTCAGCTTGTTGTTCTGCTGTCATTGTATCAATATAAGTGTATTTACCGGGATAAATTCCATCAGTATTCAGATTGTCTTGAGGACAATAAATCAATTTTCCTTTGATCTCTTCTGGAAATCCCTCGCGAATGCTTGTTGAAACTTTACGCTCAGATTTTTGAAATTCTTGAATACTGTAAATTGGTTCATGCACACCCCGTTCATCAGCAACAATAGATCCTTTGACAGCTGACATAGCGACCGTAAGGGGAGATCCGAGGTAAGCTTCCGAATCTTTCACACCCATACGCCCTTTAAAATTTCGGTTTGTAGCGGAAATAGCAATTTCCCCTGCTTCGAGAAGTCCGGTACCTAAGCCGATACACATACCACAACCAGGAGGTAATTCGATGGCGCCTGCATCCAATAAAATTTGCCATACATCATTAGCTTCGAGCCTATTTTGTATTTCTTTTGAAGCGCAACCGATATAGAATTCAACTCCGTTTGCAACTTTTTTACCCTTGATATATTCAGCAGCTGCTAGGAAATCTTCGTAGCGTCCATTTACGCAAGAGACAAGATAAGCTTTATTAATAGGAATCACCTTTTTGTTCATATCAATGGCTGAATACATCTTTTTAATGCCATGAGGACCCGATACGACCGCAGAAATAGTACTGACATCAAGATATACTACTTTAGCGTAATAGGCGTCAGAATCAGCTTTAAGATGGTCTTTTTTTAGGACTTGTATACTTATATCGTTGATCCTTGGATGTATACTTTGATTATTGTCAGAAGCTACACCCATGAGTCCGCGTTCTTTAATAGTATTATTGCGATTCTCATACCATTTTATAGTTTTTTTATCAACGGGAAAAAGGCCAACTAATGCGCCCCATTCCGTTGTCATGTTCGCAATTGTAAGTCTCTGTTCAATACTAATATATTTTAATGCCTCTCCCTCAAATTCGAGAGCGTAATTTAAGACCTCATCGTTCGTGAAAAGTCCGCAAAGAGCGAGTGCAATATCTTTACCGCTAACACCAGGGGAAGGTTTTCCAACCAGGATTACTTTGGCAATAGGTGGGATTTGCCACCATGTTTCACTTGTTACCCATAAACCCGCGGCATCTGTACGAACGATAGGTGTGCCCAAACATCCAAGTCCACCATACATATTTGAATGACTATCAGAAGCTACTGCAAGTGTATTAGGAAATGCATAACCTTCATCACACATGATCTGATGGCCGATACCGGTTTTTGCAGGATAAAAATCAATACCGTAATTACCGGCAAACGCCTCTATTTTTGCATATTTTGCAAGATTCTTTTCATCATTGCTTTGAACATTATGATCCAGTGCAAAAACAGGTTGACGTGGATTGTTAATACTCATTTTACCAATTTCATTAAATTTGGGGATCACAGCTCCGGTATTATCATGAGTAAGGACATGTTTCGGACGGATCATTACATAATCTCCGCTGTGTACAGTTCCTTCGTGCTGAACGACAAATCGTTGCACAATTTTTTCAATCAAGGTTTGTTGCATGCTTAGTCTCCATGTTTGACTTAAATGAAAATAGTAAAAATCGCGAATAAATACCATATAAAAAAGTAAAGCTCTGAAAATTCAGGGCTTTAAGTGAGTGCGGAAGGATTCGAACCTTCGACCAACGGCTTAAAAGGCCGCTGCTCTACCAACTGAGCTACGCACCCATGAAAAAAAGCACAAAAGTATAAGTAAAAAACACTATGAAAGCAAATGAAATGTTGAAAAATATGGGTAAAAAAGCGTATAAAATATTTTAGGTAAGCACATTGCATGCAAAGATCGAAAATTCCAAATACATTGTTGTTTAAAGCATTTTTATGTATCTTTTTAAATGGATATTCAAGCGACTCCCAAAGTAAAGTGTATTTTCGGGTTGATTTACTCAAATGACAGTGATCTCACAGCATGTATTGATCATCTTGAAAAGGTATTTGGACCTTCGGATTTTATAAGTAAAGAATATCCTTTTGATATTACCGATTACTATGAAAATGAAATGGGAAGTGA
>CAYTLV010000059.1:0-9075 GCA_964438445.1 uncultured bacterium
GAAGGAACATAATAAAATATTCGACATAAACACCTCTAACAATAACATAGAATTTTGGGGTCCAATTGCAAAAGAACTATATGAATTCCTCGACAGTCTGTAAACAAACTACTACAATCGCAACTTCACGTCAAAGTAAAACTACTTTGGCTTTTTTTTGCTTAGTTATTCTTACAGTACTACTGACATCCTGCAGTGAGAACATTTTTCAAACTCCCTACGGGAACAAGACTTTAACGGTCGACACTTTGTCCTACGATCAATCTATTATAACCGGGATCAAAAATCTCAATGCCGATGCTTCGGGTAATGCTCTTTATCAAAGCAAAGTTGGTAATTATGATGATCTTAGTTCAAAATTTCTGGCCAAATTTACTAATTTCGTTTCTTTGACTGGCTTACCTGATTCGGTATATACTACTATAAATAATGCAAATGTTGTGCTTCATATTGCCGATTATTGGGGAAATGAAGACAATATATCATTAGATATGTCAATGGTCGAAACCGATACGGCATATTATTGGGCGAATAATACGGTAGCTGAAGATGCTTTCGACCAAATTGAGGGACATACCTCATATTTCAGCACATTCAATGTCGCCACTGATCTTGATTCGATATTCGTTCCTATAGATACTGCAACAGTGAATGGCTGGTATAACTATCGGGATTCAACATATGTAAATAATGGATTTACAGTTACGAAAACCAATGATACCGAAGGCTTGATTGCGTTTCATACAATTGAATATTCAACCAGTGGATTGGATCTTCGTCCACGCTTGAATTTGGAATGCAGCATATACGATACCAATGATGTCTATATAAAAGACAGCACTTTTTATGTCATCGGAGGTGGTGATTTACAATATACGGAAAGTACTGCGTCGATAGTTGATTCGTTATTTTATCTTTCTCAGGGTAATATTTTTAGATCATATATTGAGCTGGATGATCTGCGACAAGACACATTGCTGGGTCCTACCGACCTTTTAAACAAAGCAGAACTTAGATTGATACTAAAACCTCTAGATAAAATAATCGCAAGCGGCGATACTCTTTATGTGACGGCCCGTTTATTTAAAACGGATTATTGGGAACAAGACAGTATTGCATATACCTATACCACCTATTCACCCACATTCACTGATCTCGATGATACTATTAGCATAGATATCTCTCAACTTTTACAATACATGGTCTCAAATCCAAAAGAAATGGATCATGAAGGATTGTTCTTCTATTTGAACAATGAGTATAATGATTTTAATAATATAACTTTCGATCCGGCTAAAACAGAACTGGATATTGTGTATACAAAGGTTAAAGATGAATAAAAAAACACTGCTTCTTATTACATTATTGTTATCCTTTTCATTTAGTTTTGCCGGCGTGTTTGAGCTATATGGTCTTGGGAAGGTTGGGCTTAACTATTCCGTTTCTGCTATGGGTAGAGGTAAAAGCTCAACTGCCTATTCAGATACTTTGACGATAAATTTACAAAACCCTGCCAATCTCGCTTTTATTCAAAAAGCAGGGGTCGAAATGGCTATTAGCTCCAATCACAATGCCATTGCCGGAACTGGGAATACCGATAATTACACCGGATTCTCCTATGGAATGATAAAATTCCCCCTATCTCGAAAAGGCGGATTTACACTTGGACTGGCTCCATTGACTTCCTCTCATGCCTCATATCAAATTGTTGATGAAGTTAATCAATATAACGAAACGGCAACATCTGTCGGAAATATATATGCCGCCACTTTGGGTGCCGGTTATTCTTTCTTCAAGCACGGCGAGTTAGCCATTGGAGCAAGCACTGATTTCCTGATCGGCGGTTATAATATTGTAAAAGAAATGGATTTTACTTCTGATTTATATTCTGATGTTATGATCGAGACGGATGAAGGTTTCACCGGCTGGAAATTTACCGGTGGAATTACTGTTAAGCCTATAAAGAATCTTACTTTGGGTGCTGCATATTCATATGTAAGCAATTCATCCCGTCGGCAGATCACAAATTACATGACCAATCGCCCCGATTACCCATCTTACTTCTATTCTCATATTGATACAGTGGAGTACAGCAACACAGCTGTTTTTCCAAACCGCTTTTCTCTAGGTCTTGCATATATGCCTATTCCGCATTATATTTTTACGTTGGATTGGATGCAGTATCAATTTGATGATCTTGCATCCGATTATTCATTTAATCCGTTTTATGAAGGATCACAGATCCTTCCTTTCAATCATTACGGATTGGGTTTTGAAAAGCAAGGGCAACTAAATGAATATCTGCCATATTTCCAGTCACTTACATATCGTGGCGGTGTTTTTTACGAAGAACAGTATATGGCAAATTCACAAGGGATTCCAGTTAAAACCTATGGATTAACCTTGGGTTTGGGCGTTCCTTTTACCAAATATCAGAATCGTGTTGATGCTGCATTTATGGTCGAATACAATACAGGTACCATCTATGAACAAAGCGGTATACAGGCGATCAATATTAATGAATTCGTGTATAGCCTGAATTTAAGTATCACGATAGCCGAGAATTGGTTCAATACGAGAGGTAAATATAGATAGGATAGGAGAAAAAATGACGAGAACAAGAAAATGGCTATTATTGCCAATCTTGGTGGTGTTTTTGGTTTTAGGCGTTTATAATTGTGTCCCTCCGCAATCGCATGCGAACACAGATGAGATCAACGCCATGAAAGAACAGAAAAAAGAAGACGTACTGAATAAATGTAAATTCAGACTCAGCAACGGTCGTCAGTACATGATTCAACAAGCATGGACCGACGCACTGAGAAACTATCATGAGATCATTACTGCCGGTTGTGCAGAAGATTTTATTGATCCCTTATTTAAAGATATGGCATCATGCTATATGAAAATCGGTAAACCGGATTCGGCCGCATATTTTATTGATGAAGGTTTGAGTTATGATGCAACCAATCAACATTTATTACAATTATCATCATATTACAAAGAACGCGCCGGCGATTATGAAGGCGCCATTGCGATTTACCAACAATATAATGCACTGTACTTAGATGACGTTGAATATCTTGCAAAGCAAGCAAATGCTCTTGATATGCTCGGGCTCTACGATGAAGAACTTGATGTTTGGGAATATATCATTGATATGGATGCTGATAATAATGACGCTATCAATGCTATTATCTCCGTTCTTGGAAAAATGGGTCGGGATCCTAAAGCATTCTATCAGAAAGCATGGGAAAACAATACATCCGATGCTTCTAAAGCCTTGAAATACATTAATGCTCTCTTTAACGATAACGATTATAAAACAGCTATTGATGTGGCAAAACAAACAATACAATTCAATCCGCAAAACATTACCCTTATTAAAAAGCTTGCTGAAAGCTATGACTATAATGGTCAGTCCGATGAAGGATTGAAAACTCTTGAAAAATACGCCCGCTCAAATCCTCGTGATATTAACATGCAAATCGATGTTGCATTGAGAAATAATGATTTCGGGAATTATGAAAAAGCTTATACGATCATTTCTGCTGCCATTAAAATAACACCGGATAATAAAGAAGTTTATTATACACGTGGTAAAGTACTTGAAACCACGGCTGAAATGACCACTCTGGAAAAAGGTAAGATCGATTGCAATGATAAGATCGTTTACCACATGGCATATGAAGATTATAAAAAATCTAAAGAACTTGGAAATTTTAATGCGCAATTCCGTGTTAAATATTTATACGATAATGATCTGACTATCGCAAAAGCCAAAGATAGATTCCTTATCGGAGATGCGAACAAAGTCAACTCGAATACCTACAAACCCTTAGGAGAGAGTTATTCTTGGATCACGAGAACAGTAAGCGTAAAATAGTTTATATTGGTTCCGACCATGCCGGATTCGAAGCAAAATCCCATATTATTGATCTTGTCAGTAATATGGGATATTCTGTTATAGATAAAGGTACCTTTTCCCCTGAATCGGTTGATTATCCCGACTTTGGAGTCGCAGTGGGAAAAGCGGTAGCAAATGACCCCGACACCTCGGGTATCATTATTTGTGGTACAGGTATCGGGATCAGCATAGCTGCAAATAAAATTAAAAATATCCGTGCCGCTTTGTGCACAACACCTTTGCATGCCGAAATGGCACGCAAACACAATAATGCAAATATCCTCGCAATGGGCGCCCGTATGACCAATCTTGAAGAAATGGATGCCATCATTAATACTTGGTTTTCCTCTGACTTTGAAGGCGGTCGTCATCAAATGCGCGTAGACAAAATTCATTCATTAACCGAAAAATAGTGGTGATAGCATGTACGAGAACATGAAAAAAAATGACCCTGAAGTATTCAATACCGTTAAAAATGAACTTGATCGTCAAAGAGATGGTTTAGAAATGATCGCTTCGGAGAATTTTGTATCCAAAGCTGTTCTTGAAGCCTCCGGTAATATCATGACCAATAAATACGCGGAAGGATATCCCGGAAAGCGTTATTATGGCGGATGTGAATTTGTTGATGTGGTTGAAAACCTCGCTCGCGATCGTGCCAAAGAACTTTTCAACTGCGAATATGCAAATGTCCAACCGCATTCAGGTTCTCAGGCAAATATGGCCGTTTACTTTACATTATTGAAACCGGGTGATACGATCCTTGGCATGAATCTCGCACATGGTGGTCATTTGACCCATGGTTCTCCTGTCAATTTTTCCGGTAAGCTTTATAATATTGTTTCTTATGGTGTAGTGAAAGAAACAGGTCTTATTGATTACGATGATCTTGCACAAAAAGCACGTGAGCATAAGCCCAAATTGATTATTGCGGGTGCCAGTGCTTATTCCCGTCACTATGATTTTGCCGCTTTCAGGAAAATCGCAGATGAAGTTGGTGCGTTTTTGATGGCCGATATTGCCCATCCTGCAGGATTGGTTGCCTGCGGCTTGCACCCATCTCCTATTCCCTACTGTGATGTAGTAACCACTACAACTCATAAGACACTACGCGGACCTCGCGGTGGTATGATACTCATGGGAAAAGATGTTGAAAACCCATTTGGTATTGTTGCGCCTAAATCGGGACGAGTTAAAATGATGTCAGAACTTTACGATTCAACCGTGATGCCGGGCATTCAGGGCGGACCGCTCATGCATATTATCGCTGCTAAGGCAATCGCTTTTGGCGAAGCACTCAAACCTGAATTTAAAGTATATTGTCAAAAAGTTATAGATAATGCCAAAGCACTTGCTAAGGCTTTAGTTGAATATGGTTTTAATCTGGTTTCTGGTGGAACCGATAACCATCTTGTCCTAATTGATCTACACAATAAAAATATAAGTGGAAAAAAAGCGGAAACACTTCTGGAATCCATTGGTATAACCTCTAACAAGAATATGGTTCCTTTTGACGATCGCTCTCCCTTTGTTACGAGCGGTATGCGTTTAGGAACGCCGGCACTGACTTCTCGGGGATTTACCGAAGAGGATATGCGTCAGATCGCTGCGATCATTGATCATGTGATCTCTGATCCTGAAAATGAGGCTGTATTGGAACAGGCAAAGAACGATGTTAAAAGCCTGGTTGCCATACATCCCTTATATGAGGATTTTACTCTATGAGATGTCCGAATTGCGGATTTGATGAAAACAAGGTGATCGACTCCCGCCCTCTGACCAAAGAGAATGGGATCCGCAGACGTCGTGAATGTGAAAAATGCAGTTATAGATTTACAACCTACGAATACGTCAGTCTTACCACTGCATTGGTTATTAAATCAAACGGTACAAGAGAAGAATTCAACCGCGAAAAATTGATCCGCAGTATTTCACTTGCCTGTGTTAAACGGCCCGTTTCCATGGATAGCATCCTTGTAATCGTTAAAAGTGTTGAAAATAAGATACTTAGCGAAGGTTTGGCTGAGATCCCATCCAAGCAAATTGGTGAGGTCGTGATCGACGCGTTGAAAAATATTGACAAGGTTGCCTATATTCGTTTTGCATCAGTCTACCATGATTTTGAATCTGTTGAAGAATTTAACCGAAGAATTCAAGATTTGGAGCAAAACGGATAAGCTTGATAAATAGCTATTTTTTTAATTGACATTTATGGAATAATTGTCAATATTTAGAGCGATAAACTAAGAGGTACACATACACATATCCGTTCGTTAAAGATGCTTGAAAGAAAAGAAGATTAATTTAAGGTATTGCATCTTATAACGATACGCATTTTTGAGCGTTATAAGATCGCTCATTTTTTATTAGGAGAGATGTTTTATGAAACGAAAAATATTTTTGATCGTACTGGGAATCATGTTGACCGTGTCCTCTGCATTTGCCATTACCAATACTGGAGCTGTATGGTTATTGATCGCTCCCGGTGCACGTGCAGAAGCCATGGGCGAAGCTCAGGTTGCTATAGCAGATGATGCCTATGCATCATATTACAACCCGGCCGGCTTAGCCTATATGGAAAAAAATGAGATCGGTGCTATGTATTCCAAATGGTTACCCAATCTTGTTTCTGATATGTATTACACTTTCCTGACAGGTGGATACCATGTCCCGAATGTGGGTACATTTGGCGGTCACGCCATTTATTTGAACCTTGGTGAACAAGTATGGACAGATGAATACGGCAACAGTTTAGGAACTTTTATTTCTTACATGACGGCTGTCAGTGCATCTTATGCCACAAAGGTTACAGAAAATTCAGCCATTGGTATTAATTTAAAATTTGCATATCAAATGTTAAGTCCGGTTGGTGCCGGTGTTGAACAGGGTAATGGAGATTCCTTCCACCTGGGTTTTGATTTTGGTTATCAAATCCGCAATCTTCTTAATGATCATTTGGATCTGGGTTTTGCCATATCCAATATCGGACCTAAAATTGCCTTTGTCGATAAAGCCCAAGCAGACCCACAACCCACGAACTTAAAAATGGGTCTTAATGTTAATATTCTTAAACAAGAACACAATGATCTTTCCTTTGTTTTTGATATGAATCGCATTCTCGCCAGTTCTCATCCTGCTATGGATGTTAATGACAACTATATTATTGAACTGGGCAAACCTTCCGAATCTGTTATAGGTGAAGAAAGCTATACGGATAATTGGGTTGTCGGTATTTTTACTTCATTTACGGATGACTGGAAATACGCCGGTGATATCGATCGCAGTGGCGACGGACTCATTGGCGGGTACGATAATGAGGGCGATAAACAAGGCTGGTATAATGCCTATGGCGAATATATCGATTATGTAACACCCGCTGAAGACGCTGGTGAAGCCCGCTGGGTAAATGTTGATGCAGATGTAACTGTCGACGGTCCCGGTGAATACACTGCAGCCAAGGAATATGTTGGTTGGGGTGAATATGGTGATAATGCCGGACAATTCGCAGATGATGTTGCTGAAGTCGGTTCACAAGAAACAGGTAAGTTCAGCAATGAATTACGTGAGATAATCCTGAATACCGGTATTGAATATATTTACAATAAAATGTTTGCCCTTCGCGCAGGCTTTATTTATGACCGGGAAGGTGACGTCATGAGTCCCACAGTTGGATTCGGCTTCATCTACAAAGGTCTAGGCTTTGATTTTGCCTATACAGGTGGAGCAGAAGGCCATCCTCTGGCCAATACAATGCGCTATAGTTTACGATACGAATTCTAACATCACCACACGGAAAGCATTATGAAAAAAATTGCTCTTTTCGTCTGGATAATCTTCAGCTTCCTCCCCTTGGAAGCTGAAATATTATCAGAGGGAATTTCTTCAGGAACACGGGACTATCTCGCTATCCGGGTGGAATTCCAAGAAGACAACATAACACTGACAACCGGTAACGGCAAATTCATGCAAAGTGAATGGACCGGACATGATTCGGTTTATGCACTGGATGCATTGCCACATGATCGCAATTACTTTAAATCACATTTAACTTTTCTCAATAATTATTGGGATCATGCTTCGTCCGGCTTGATCAATATCAATACTGACGATAGTAATATGCTCCCTCTAGGAGAGGACTCCTATGTTTTAAGTGAGCCTATGCGTTATTATTCTGATCCGGACAGCTTGGACTATCGACTTGCATTACTGGTCTATGAATCAATCATAATGGCAGTGGATTCAGGCGATTATAAAAATTCAAATGACGGTCTGATCATTTATCATGCGGGAGCCGGTCAGGATTTTAAAATTGATCTTGATAATTCCCCTTTTGATATACCATCTTTCTATTTTGATGAAACATATCTCTCCGAATATCTATCGTACGATAAATATATGGATCTCATGGCTGTTAATTGCCAACAAGGTGTTGTTTTGCCTGAATCTCAGAACCAATTGGGTGTCAATATTGCCCTGAATGGTACCGAGGTTCTTCTAACGGGTATGTTATTGGGTTTACCAACTTTATATGATACAGAATTTGGTCGTTCCGGAGCAGGTACCTATGGTTTAATGGATCAGGGCTCCAATACGGGTAGTGGATTATGTCCTATCAAACCTTCCGCTTTTGAACGATACTTGCTTGGCGCTGTTGAACCGATTAAAATAACAAGCTCTCAAGAACTCACACTTCTTCGCGATGAAGTGTATAGACTTCCCATCTCTTCAAATGAATACTTTCTGATCGAATTCCGGAAGAATACAGGTGTTTGGGCGGATTCACTTCTTTGGTATCGGGATGATATTGAAGATTATCTTGATGTTCTGCGTGTCATGGATTCACTTGATCTTATTGATTACACCTTCGAAAATGGTGTTTTAACTGATATTTCTGATCTGGATATCGGACTTCCGACATCCGGACTATTAATTTGGCATATCACCGAGCCTGACTTCTTTGGAGAAAACCCCAACTCGGAAAGTGCTCCATTTTTAAATTTAATCGAAGCTGATGGCGGTGATGATATTGGAAAATGGTACGGAACCTTTGATCCATCAGTCAATAATGGATGGAAATGGGATATGTGGTTCGAAAATAACGAAGGCTATGAACAAAACAATCCGGCCTCCTATAAACTGCAATTCAATAATAATACACATCCTAATAC
>CAYTLV010000060.1:0-4945 GCA_964438445.1 uncultured bacterium
AAGTCATCTGGTTTATCAACTGTACGGATAATATACTTTCTGTACTCGGATCGTTTTGCAGCCCCGTTTTCAAAATACACCATGGAGGCTACCGTTTCTTTTCCCTGGAAGTGTGAAATATCAAAGCCTTCAATTCTTAAGGGCGGTACGGATAAATTTAAAGCTTGTTGAAGAGCTTCTACCATTTTGCTCGGTTGGGTTGAAAGTTTCATTTTTTGAAGCAGAACTTCTTTGAGTAACATGTCGGCATTTTTTTTAGCCAGAGTAAATAACTTAGCTTTTTTTCCTCGTTCCGGCCGAATGATCTTAATGGTTATTTCGGATATCTTTTTTAAATATGCTTCAAATAATTGAACTTCATCTTCAAGTTCGATAAAAACTTCTTTTGGAAAAAGATTGGTTTTAGAATAATAACTTCGAATAAAATCTTTAAGTATGTCTTGGTGAGTTTGATGCTCAATATGCTTTAAGTGAAAACGCTCGCGTCCGATAAGTACACCTTCTCTAAGACGAAAAATCGTGACAATGGCATCATGATCTGCCATAGCCAAGGCAATGACATCCCGGCTCATAAAATCGGTCTGAACGATTGATTGGGTATTGGTGTATTTCTTTAATACTAATAATCTATCCCGAATACGGGCAGCATTTTCAAACTCCATATTTTTAGAGGCTTTTTCCATTTCGTCTGTTAAGCGAGAGATGACGGGTCGGGTATTTCCGTTTAAAAAGCGAATGATTTCTTCTATGGTATTTTGATAGTCTGATTTAGAGATTTTACCAATACAGGGTGCTTTGCAGTTGCCCAAGTGATATTGTAAGCAAGGTTCATCTTTAAGATTTCCACCATCCTCGATCTTTCGGCGGCAAGTACGGACAGGGAATATTTTATAAATGGTTTTTATCAGTCGTTTAATATGTCCCTGATCCGTATAGGGTCCGTAATAGCGAGAGCCATCTTGTATAATATTGCGTGTAGAAAATACACGCGGAAAAACTTCATTACTGATACAGATATAAGGATATGTTTTATCATCCTTCAACATAATATTATAGCGAGGCACATGTTGTTTGATGAGATTGTTTTCAAGAAGAAGTGCTTCCACTTCCGAGTCTGTAATAATCCATTCCATATCCGCGATCTTTGAGACAAGAACCTGAGTTTTTGGATCTTGAGATTTCCCCCGGAAATAAGAACGCACTCTATTTTTAAGAGATTTTGCCTTTCCAATATAGATGATCGTCCCACTTTGATCATGGTAAATATAGACACCCGGCTTATCCGGTACGATTTTTAGCTTAGATTCAATGACGTTCATCACACTTTCTCCAACCCAGTTTGCGTGTTATTTGCAAAAATCATACATTTGGACGAGAAATGCAAATAAAACAAATAAGTAGTACTCCTATCCACCCAAATAAAATGAAAGGAGGGGAAAATGAATAGGAATTCAGCGAACCGGGTAATTCTCGTGGGACACATTGGTTTAGATCCTGAGATGAAAACCCTAAAAAACGACCGAAAGGTATCCAACTTCAATCTTGCCAGTAATTACGGCTGGCGGGATACCAAAGGCGAATATCAGAATCGTACTGATTGGCACCGGATTGTTTGCTGGGGGAATCTGGCTGAATATAGCCACAAATTTGTCAAGGGTCAGCATGTGTACATTGAAGGTAGCTTGCGAACCCGTGAATGGATCGATGAAAATGAAAAAAAACATTTCATTACAGAGATCTATGCCGATATGCTAACACCCTTAGGGAAACGCAAAGACAAAGATGAAGAAGGCGCAGAAGCCAAGCCCGATGAAAAAACAGGGGACGATGTCCCGTTTTAAAAACGGGACGATGAAAGGGGGGAGAAATCCTCCCTTTTGTTTTTATGGTGAAAGCCCTTGGCGGACTTTCGCTGGGTTAACACAGTGAAATGACGTAAATATTAGTCAACTTACCCCGGGTTAAAACCCGAGGTTACTGAATATATTGAGGTAGAGCATTGTCATTCATAAAAATTTGGGTGCATGTTGTTTGGTTAACAAAAAACAAATACCCATATTTAACAAAAGAGATTCGCGACAAATTAATATATCATATTATTAAAAATGGTGATACAAAAGGTATTCATATTAATTTTATTAATGGATATTTTGATCATTTACATCTGTTGATTTCAATGAAACCCGAACAGTCAATTGCCGAAATAATTCATTTTATCAAGGGGGAATCATCATATTGGGTTAATAAAAACAAATTAACACAAATAGAATTTAAATGGCAACCGGAATACTATGTGGCTGCAGTGAGTAGTCAGAATGTTGAAAAAGTGAGGAAATATATAAAGAATCAAGAAAAACACCATTATATAAAAACACTCGATGATGAAATTGAAGAATTCATTAAAGCCAATGATATCAGTAACACTGGGTTTTAACCCAGTGAGAATTAAGAATTATCTTGATTGGGAATATATAAATTGGAATTTTACCGACCACTCATCTCCCAACTCAAATGAAACTTCGCCTGCTGAATGCTTTCTTCGAGATTCACACCTATTGCAATGGTGAGTCTGTTGTTACCTGCGGGAAGTGAAAATCCAATCCCAACATGGTGTGATATTGGATCTGCATGCTGCATGATCACACCATCATAAAAAACAAAAAGATGTGCTCGCCTAAAATACCCCGCTTCGATCTTCCAGCCAATATAAGCATTGGTAATATACTGTTCAAAATATGCGCCACGGAGAAAGTTTGCTCCACCTAGTTTAAATTGATCATATAGAGCGATTGGATCTTCAGAAGCAACATAGCCACCCAGAATATCAATATTGACGCCAAGAATTGATTTACGCAAAGTAAGCCGTGCATTCAATTCCGAACGTGAAACTCGTTGATTGCTTGCAAAGTGTAAGCCGGAGCTTAAGTTGACTAAGCCGGAAATATTTCCGGGTTTAGATAGCCAAAGCATAGAAAGATTAGAACCCGAACGATTTTGAGTAACAAAACCCGAATCAGAACCTATGTTGGTTGTGCTGATATGCTCATTAACATAATTAACAGTAAAATGTGAGCGTTGATCCATATGATAGACTATAGATAGATCCAGATCCCGTTTGACGTAAAGACTGTCCTGATAGCGCTGAGAAAAAGCAAATTTTGCTGAAAAGGGTTTATTGAAGATGTAAGGCTCGGTATATGAAAGATCAATAGAATTAACACCAAGAGTTGGACGGGACCAATAAAAACTAGCAAGGCGACCTAGTCCGCCAAGATTTATTAATTCAAGTGATATATCACCAATAACGCCTTGACGATCATTTTCTTGTTTATATGAAGCAATAGCATCAAAGCGAATATTTTGTTTTGCTTCGGTATAGAAACGGATACCATTTTTGTATATATCAGCACGTTCTTCAACATCAAGCAGTGTGTTTGCTTTTAATTCAGCGATCATATCGCGGACTTGTGAATAATGAAAAGCACCGGATTTCGGTAGAGTAATATATCTTGAAAGCAAAGATATCTCTCTAGATGAATAATCTCCAAAAACAACGGTATCGATCATCGTTTTAATTCCTTTATTGATCCGATAATGGAAATATTCGTTTTCATTATTTTTATTATATGTATCCAGAATGACCTCAATATGAGGATAGCCTTGGTCGCCAAGTGAAACAATATAATTATCGATTGTAGATTCCAGATCTTTTTCATTGTTTACTGATATGGTGTCATTTTCAATTACACAGAAATATCCCGGAGCCGCGAAGATCAGGCTCGCTAGAGAAACGAGGAAAAGAATAAGAAAAATGTTAAGGCGTTTTATCATTAAAAATATGCCTTCACTTCGATATTTGCAGTAATAATTCCCGGCTGTTCTGCACGTTTTCGATATTGAAAAAAACCGCCTGCGGAAATAAATTGATTGATCCTTTTTTCATAACGTAATGCACCGAACCAAGTCCAGCCAACGGGCAATCCATTGGCCGTTTCATAGGGCAAAGAATCTATATGGTCGCTGATCACCCTATCTAAACTTGCCGTTAGGAAAAAGCGTTCACCTGCGACCCGATACCATATCCAGTCGCTTTTAATTTCAATCCAGTGAGTTAAAAAATTGTCATTGTAATCTGTTGTAATATGTTCATATTTACCCTCGATACTTGCGCGTAATTTTTTTGAGAATAAATATTCGCATTCTAATCCGGTACCATGACTAAGCGTTTGTACCCAGTAGCTGTTCAACGGCATACGTTGTTGATTTCTGGAATGATATTTGTAATAGACATCCAAAATAATGTTTTCGGGTTTTAAACGATATTTTAACCAACGTTTCGATTGAAAATAAATATTCTCATTATAAGCAGTTTGAAAATTTTGAGAGCGCGTATCTTCGAACAGTAGCGTAATGCGATGTTTCCCGTCGGGTGAAGTCAATCCAGCTTCGTGTTTTAAACGAAGATTCCCATAAAAAATATTGGTATCAGGATCTTCGATCAGCAAAGGTTTATAGAAAACCAGGCCGGGAGTGCGGTAATCTGTTGAGCCATTGTGAGTAAAATGAACGCGGACCTTTTTCCACTGTTTTTTCCATTTTAGGGACGTTGCGAATTTGCTGACGTATTGCTCTTGGCGCTCATTGGTTAGTTCGGAACTTAGAATAAAATTCCCCATATCATCCGGCACATATTGTCCAAAGTCATCTAAACGATAGTAACCAAGACCATCACCAACATAAATAAATACTGCCTCGCGTTTTGTCTCGGAAGTCCGGTTGATCACCGTCTTGACCGATCCGCCAAGTCCGATTTTTTTAAGATCAAATCGTAACTGGCTATTCGTTAATAAATAATGCTCATCACCAGTTTCGCGTTGATCATAACGATAGCTTGCCGTTGTATTCCAATGTAATTTTTTTTCAAAAAAATCTTGGTTAAATTTAA
>CAYTLV010000060.1:5045-7546 GCA_964438445.1 uncultured bacterium
TTGTTTACATCTGCAACATATTCCAATGAAGTATTTGACTTTATAAATGAATTATTCACATTGGCGGCCACTGATGCCAATTGGATAATACTGTCCCCGGCATTAAAACCCAAATATCGTTCAAAATCAGGATTAGTGATTTTGGCAAAACTTGTAAAATCTTTATCCATGAACCAACCATTACTTCGCAATGAAAAATACTTACCAAGTGGAAGTGCGGCCTCCCATTTTATAGCAGGTGATACTTGATTGCCTCCGGCATCATAATTATTTGCATTAAAAGATGAATAAGATCCTTCAAGCAGGGCAAAAGCCTTATCTTTTTGACCTATCTCCATATTCATAGAGCCGATCCAGTGTGTGGTTGGTAAGGTAACCTTACGGCGTGGGAAATATTGTGACAAGGGATCTCCCGGCGCATACACATACATCATTTTTCCCTCTGTAGTATAATTGCGCACATAGCCACCATTTTGATTTTCGCGATAAAAATAAACCGTATGTGTTCCAAGATCTTCGCCAACATAATTCCAGATATCACCGCTTAGAGTATAATCACCCGCAGTATCTTTAATGGCAGTTGAAATAACAAAATATCCATCTGTTGATGTAATGCCGGCAAGAGAATCGGGATCAATATTCGATAAGTGAATGTCGACCGGGTTGTTCTCATCGTCTTTCTCACGGATATAGGAAGCAGAAAGTTTAAAGTTTTTACCGAAGCGCCATGAAGATGTAGTACCCATTGAAGAGCGGGAATAGAATTCATTTACATAATTGAACTCAACGACAATACGTGAACTTGCCGATACCATTAACTCAGATGAGAAAAATAATTCAGCATCGGTATAGTAAAGCACATATTGCGTTTTTTTAAGAGCGATACCATCTACATATACATTTTCGGACTCCGGAACGATAGTAATAGCGTTGTCTCCGCCTGAACCCTGCAATCTATAAGGACCTTGGTCGCCGTCTCTTGCAATGATTTCTTGCCGATTGAATTTTCCGCGAGCAGAACCCACAAAGGCAGCACCATAATAACGATCATTTTTATAACTAGTTTGAGCGCCGATCAATTTCCGATTGAAACGACTCCAATGATTCCATGAATTATTAACATAGACATCACCGATCTGAGCGTTGAAATTATCTGAATATATTTGTATCAAAACATTATCTACATCCTTTACCGACTGAGTGGAGGAATAGTCTTGGAAAGGTGCATCGTTATCTGAAATTATTCCTTTGATATGAACACCGGAAGATAGTTCGCCATTGATACGGATGTCCAAACCGCCACTTAATAAACTTTGACCGGATGATCCGACCTCTAATTGCCGCGAAACGGATCCGCTTGTTTTAATGTTCGACAATTCGGAGTAAGATGATATGCTTCCTTTAATAGCTTCCTTTGGGAACCAATCATTTATTTTTCCGATCCCAAGGTTCTTTTTTCGAGGTGCACTCAAATCACTGTATTGATAATAAATATTTATAGTATCTTGTTTTTCCGGTGACTGTAAAAGAATGAGACGTCCGTAAAGATCATCAACGAGATAAGGAATATTATTATCGATAGAAATTGAATCAAGTGCGATCAATTGATGTCGTAAAGCATAAACCGTTTGTCCCGGATGGAGAACAACATTTTCCTCTGTCGTTCCAGCAAAGAGGGAGAGCGAGAGCAAAGATAACACAATGCCGGCGAGGATTTTTTTGTATCGGATCATGGAATAGTAACTACGGCTCCCTGTTGGCTGATCATGATATATGAATTATCTTGTTGACCGAGATATACGACATTCTTTAGATCTGATAAGTAACGAAGCAAATCATCCTCAGGTTTCCAAATAAATAGGGCATTCTCTGTACGCAATCCGAAAGTATTGTTATCCAGAACGAATAATTTTATAACATCAAGATCTTCAGGTAAGGGATATTCTTCTAGAGTTGTTCCGTTCTCCCCGCAAATACGAATGAGTTTCAAATCTTCAAGATAGATGACGACGAGATGTCCGGTGTTAAATAGTTTTATATTTCCTGAAACGGGACGATCTCCCCAATTTGTAGGAAAACCCTCTCCGGGGTGTATCTGCAGGATATGTCCGTAAAAGTCATCATAGATTAACCAATCATGTTCCGAGTTGATTGTGAAATCCTTAGGTGAAAGAATATCTTCATGTAAAGGGGTAATTGAACGGATATTAAGAAAGCGATCCCAGGATATCACTGTATTTGTGGCATCATCTAGCACATATATCCCACCAGTTCCGTCAAGAATAGGACGAATGGGGCTTTGTAGATCTATCTTATTTGCATAATCCTGTCCAGAATACACATGTTGTAATGTGCCATCAACATATCTCTCTAACTTACCTTCATTTTGCGACAGGCAAATTTGATCGCCAAAAATATTAATGGCTACTTCATCGCAAGGAGCAATATATAAGGTGTCTGCCGCACTCAACATAACTGCGAAAAAAAGAAATGACCATAAG
>CAYTLV010000060.1:7646-9026 GCA_964438445.1 uncultured bacterium
AGTTTGCATTAAACAATATTTCACTTCTCACATTTTCTCCATTTCGGACTTATTTTCTTCCATTTTATCATCATCCGTATTAGATTTTATCATGGTAATAGTTGCTGCACTAAGTTTAGAAATAACTCCTTTGTTGAATGCTTTATTCGCGAAAAAAATTAAAGCTTACAGTAATAAAACAGCATTGTATCGAAGTGAGAATTATGATCTGTTGATCACAGGTGTTGGTCCGGTAATGGCAGAACGAACTTTAACATCTTATCTTGACGAATATCAACCGGACTGTATATTGAATATTGGTACTGCAGGCATGTTGACTCAATCTATGGAATTGGGAAAAATATATCATATTTCCTCAACCTTGACCGAAAGCGACAATGCAATATTCTTACATTTATTAGAGGGTGAAGAAGGAGAAACGTGTCTTTCTGTAAGACGAAGCATTAATGATAGTGATCAGCGCGATATTTCGCACAAAGCACACGGAGCGAGGCTTGCAGATATGGAATGTTACGCTTTAGCCAAAATTGCCCAAGAAAAGGATATACCCATGTCTGCTATTAAGGTTACGACAGATTATGCGGATTGTGAAACAACAGATATGTTCAAACAACAAATAGAAAAAAGTGCAAAAATACTAGCGGCAGAAGTACAAAAAATAATAAAATCAATATAGGAAATACCATGAAAAAAAACAGTATTACTCATACTGGTCGGAAAGCGGAAAGAAGCAGCTGTTAAGCTTCAGCAAATTTTGACCGCATGGGGTTGCCTTATTAAAACGCGTTTAGGTCTTCATGCTGGTGTTATGGAAAATTGCTCGGAAGCCGGTTTTCTATTTCTTGAGCTTTATGGCTCCGATGAAGATAATGCGGAATTGGCACGCAAAGTAGCCGTGATCCCCGGGATTAAATCTAAACTCGTTATACTTGAGCAAGAAGAAGAATAATATATTCGAGACGCGTGACTTGTAATTCGCAAGACGTAAAATATTTGTAGAGTCACGCTATAGCGTGACTCTACATTGTAAGAATATTATGATTTTGTCACACGCTGTAGCGTGTGACGACAGAATAGAAATGCGTTGTAGAGGCACAGTATGCTGTGTCTCTGTTAATATACAAAACAAATTTTAATTCCTTTTTTTCAATATTTAATGAGCTTAATATTGGAAACAAAAAATTGAGCGGATAATGTCAGAAGTTTTATTAAAAAATCGCGAGCACACCCCCGGCGGGATCCGGGAAATGTTGGCGATTGCTTTGCCAATGATCATTTCCTATGCGGCTGACACGGTCATGACTTTTACAGATAGAATGTTCTTATCACGATTAGGTCCTGAAGTGATGAATGCGGCTTTGGGTGGCGGTTTAACTTCTT
>CAYTLV010000061.1:0-6851 GCA_964438445.1 uncultured bacterium
CTCATGTGTTATCCCTCCTTACATTTCAAACACGAATGTATAATAAGAACAAATGCTTAGAATTAAAAACGAAAAATGGATGAAGAGGATCGATGGTCAATTGATGGGTATTGGTTGATTGTAAAGACAAGGCATCGCCTTGTCTTTACAATTTTAACGTATATAATAGAAAAACCGTGAGTTATTTCTCACGGTTTTTCTAAATAATAATTATAAATCACGTCTCACGTCTCACGTGATTAGAATTCCATCCACCTGATCAATCTGGCTTCAAATGGTGTCTTCAAGAGGGGATGTACAGGTCGGACACGAATACCGTATTTGTATTTGCCGCCTTTAGGTACCGATAGGGCACCACTGTAAATGTGACGGTTGGATTTGGTATCTTTTAAAGTGAGTTCTTTGATCTCCACGGGAATCTGGTCTTCATGGCCTTCTCGGACCAACATGGCTTCTGCAACGACATCATTCGGACTTAGGCCGTCCAGATCGATATCAGCTTTAAGTTTAATACTGAGCTCGTTTGTGAAATCTCCCACGGGATTGATCTCAGTAACCCAGATCTTGGGCCATACTTTTTTGATCTTTTCTTTCCAGTCAGAAAGAGCTCTTGCACCTGCTTCATTATTTGCGTTCAAATCAGCGCTGTATTCATGGGCCGGTATGTACAGCTTATTAACATAATCTTTTACCATACGGGCGGTACTAAACGTGGGTACAACTGATTTAATAGAGTTCTTCATGCGCTTAGTCCATGCGGGAGAATATCCGGTATCATTGATCTCATAATATTCTGGAATGATTGAATTTTCTAAGGTGAAATACATGCTGTTTGCATCTTCACTATCCTGGATATCAAGATGCTCGTATTCTTTTTCCTCACCTATGGACCAACCATTCTTGCCGTTGTAGCCTTCACGCCACCAACCATCAAGAACTGAGAAGTTGATGCCACCGTTAATTGGAACTTTTTCACCTGATGTACCGGAGGCCTCACGAGGACGGCGAGGATTGTTAAGCCAAATGTCAACACCCGATACCAAATAACGCGCCAACGACATATTGTAGTTCTCTAAAAGAACGATCTTTCCAAGAAATTCATCTCTCATTGATAATTCGTAAATTTGGCGAATCAATTCTTGTCCGGGACGATCGGCAGGATGTGCTTTACCGGCAAAGAAGATCACAACAGGTTTATCTTTATCACTTAATAGCTTAAGTAAGCGTTTCTCATCATGGAAGATTAATGTAGCTCGTTTATAAGTTGCAAAACGACGGGCAAACCCGATGAATAGAGCGTTCTCACGGATATTTTCACAGATCTTGTCTGTAATATGTGTCGGAACACTATTTCGTTCGTTACGAGCGCGTATACGGTCTTTTACGACCTCTGCGAGACGTGTTTTACGCTCGGCATGTGCTTCCCAAAGGGTTTTGCCCGGTATATTGTCAACACGTTCCCATGTTTTAGGATCATCGATTTGATTGATCCAATCATCCGTTAGATATTCGCTATATAATTTTTTAATATTTTTGGACATCCAGGTTTCTGTATGAACACCATTGGTAATATGGGTAATAGGAACTTCATAAGAAGGGATATCTTTCCACATTTCGTTCCATATTTTTCGAGATACTTCTCCGTGAAGTTCGCTTACTCCGTTTGCGCTTTTTGAACAATTTAATGCCATGATGGTCATGCTGAACAAACCGGTGGTCATATCTTTACCGATTGAGTAGAATTGATCCCAAGAAACACCGTAAGGATCCAGTTGAGCACCAAAATACTCTTTCATCATTGTTTCGTTGAAGGCATCATTTCCGGCAGGGACGGGTGTATGAGTCGTAAAAACGCTTTTTGAGGATACCAATTCTCGGGCAAGATTGATCGGATAACCTTTTTCAATGTATTCCCGGATCAATTCAATACCCAGAAATGATGAGTGACCTTCATTCATATGGTAAATAGTGGGTTTAATGCCCATTTTGCGTAAGGCACGAACACCGCCGATACCCAACAAGATCTCCTGAGTAATACGCATGTTCTGGTCACCGCCATATAACTGTGATGTCACGATACGATCTTCGGGAAGATTTTCAGATATATCCGTGTCCAGCAAATAGATGGAAGTTCGACCTGCTTGCATTTTCCAGATCTGTGCGTAGATCTTACGACCCGGGAACGTAACGGATACAGTAATAGGTTTATCATCTTTACCGAGAACAAGAGTTATGGGGATATCTTCGAAATCATAGGTCGGATAGACGTTTTTCTGTTTACCGTCACCGTCGATACGTTGAATAAAGTAACCTTGTTTATACATCATGCCGACACCAACCAGAGGAATACCCAAGTCGGAGGCAGACTTACAGTGATCACCAGCAAGAATACCCAAACCACCAGAATAAACAGGTACAGATTCATGAACACCGAATTCTGCTGAAAAGTAGGCAACCTGAAAATCTTTATTTTCTTTATGGTGTTTATTGAACCAGGTATCTTTGTGGGTCATGTAATGATTAAAATCATCAAGTACTTCATGAAATAAAGAAAGAAAAGCAGGATCATTGCCCTTAGCATTAAGGTTGCTTTGAGAAATTTGTTTTAACAGGGTCAGTGGGTTATGATCCACTTCACGCCAAAGATCATCGGATAGTTGTCGGAATAATTGTAGAGCTTTTGGCTGCCAGCTCCACCAGAGATTGTATGAAAATTCTTTAAATTCTTTTAATTCCTCGGGTACTTCATTTCGTACAGTAATGTTACGAAAACGCGTCATATGTTCTCCTCAGTTGATTAGAATGAAAGTTATGAGTTTTTTATTTGATAAGGCAAGGAAAAATCTTAATTTTATGGCTGAAAATGGGGAATTTTGTTAAAAATAGGAGCAATTCATGGCTAAATATATATTGGCTAAACATATTTCTGAATATTTGGATAAAGAAGTTACCCTTAAAGGGTGGGTTTACAATATCCGTAAAAGTGGAAAAATCTGGTTTTTGATCTTCCGTGATGGCACGGAATTTATTCAATGCGTTGTTCTGAAAAATGACGTCTCAGAAGAGATCTTTGAACTGAAAAATACACTGACTCAAGAATCTTCACTAGCTATTACCGGTACAGTTCAAGAAGCTTCGCGTCAGGAAGCAGGATATGAATTACTGGTTAAAAATATTGAAGTTATTCATGTTGCTGAGGAGTATCCTATTGCACTGAAAGATCATGGCGTTGATTTTCTGATGGATAATCGTCATCTTTGGCTGCGTTCACGCTCACCTTATGCCATTATGAAGATCAGAGCAGAAGTGGAAAAAGCATGTCGTGACTTTTTTGATGAACGGGATTTTACCCTAGTTGATTCGCCTATGTTCACTCCCAATGCTGCTGAAGGCTCAACAACCTTATTTGAAACAAAGTATTTTGACAGAAAAGCTTATTTAACGCAATCAGGTCAGCTTTATTCTGAAGCCGCTATTATGGCTTTGAACCGTACTTATTGTTTCGGTCCTTGTTTTCGCGCTGAAAAATCCAAGACCCGCCGTCACTTGACGGAATTCTGGATGATCGAACCGGAAATGGCGTTTTTTGATATTTTTGATGATATGGATTTGGCGGAAGAATTTGTTGAATACCTCGTTCAACGTGCTCTAAAGAATTGTCGTCGCGAACTGGAAATTTTGGATCGTGACATTACAAAACTAGAAGCGATTCAACGTCCATTCCCTCGTATAACCTACGATGAAGCTCTTGAGCTTTTAACTAAAAAAGGGTTTGATATTAAATTCGGTGATGATTTGGGTGCCCCGCACGAGACCGCTATCGCTGAAGAATACAATAAACCTGTCATGATCTGGCGTTGGCCTGCGGAATTAAAAGCATTTTATATGAAACGCGATCCCGAGGATGAACGCTATGTATTGGGTGTGGATGTTATCGCGCCTGAAGGACATGGAGAGATCATTGGCGGTTCGCAGCGTGAAGAGGATATTAATGTCCTTCTTGAACGTATAAAAAAAGAAGAATTGCCTCAAGAAGATTTTGAATGGTTCCTGGATGTTCGACGCTACGGCTCAGTTCCTCACTCCGGTTTTGGATTGGGACTCGAACGTACCGTTGGCTGGATCTGCGGCACGCATCATGTGCGTGAGTGTATTCCTTGGCCAAGAACGATGGGTCGTTTGAAACCGTAATTTTTTAAAAAAAATGTACGGAATGGTTTTAAACCGTTCCGTACACTATATCTCAAAGGGCGATAAAATATTTGTAGGGGTTGGACATGTCCAACCCTTTTTGTTTTAATAGTATATGTAGTAGAGCCACGCTATAGCGTGGCTCTACAGTTTAATTATAAAATAATTGTAAGCTGCCATGGCAGCTTACATGATGCTATTTATTCTGCAACTCCGTCAGCGGTTTCGATTCCTTCAGGAAGAAAGATGAGATCAGCGCTATAACACCGATGATCACAAATAATTTCATAAAGAATGGCAAGTATACATTTGAGCGCATACTCATGGTAGCGACGAATACCAGACCACTGATCTGTCCAGCCAGAAGTAATAATCCCTGACTTGTAGATTCAGGAGCAGGGTAGGAGACCTCTGCGCCGTATTGGAATCCGATAGGTCCTGCACTCATGACAAAGAATCCCAAGAAAAAGGATGATATAAGTGCAACCGTGTAAGCGGCTTCAGGTGTTGACGTGATCAGTCCTGCAAAAGCCATTCCTGCCAACGATGGGACCATGCCGATTAGACAGATATTAATGAACATTTTTCTTTTTTGAAATTTATCTGAAAGAATGGGAATTATGACTGCACCGATCACACCGCCAACCAGCATAATACCACCGATCATACCATCGGAATCTTTAACATTTAGGTATTCTGCAATGGAGTCTGTCATAGATGACACGGCATTGAAAATCCCCAATCCAATAAAAAAGATACCAATAGTAATGAGCATGTCTTTTTGGCGGAAAATGAATTTAAGTCCATCGAAGAATTTATTGCGTACATATGCTTCTTCTCCCGGAGGAGTAGGCGGTTCTTCACGGATCAAAATAATGGCTGCCAGACAAGCTACAAAAGTAATAATTCCATAGATCATTAGCATGCGATGCATTCCATCACCGTAATTTCCCATTGCGGGATTGGTTGCAACCATTAATGGTGTGACCATCATAACAATGATAATCCCCAAATATTGTGCCAGCGTTCCAAATCCTGCGGCCATTCCTCGTTCTTTAAGCGGAAACCAGCGGGCAGTAACGGCGGTAAGAGCATTTAATATAAAAGGCTGTGAGATCGCCAGACCCAGCTGAAAAATGATCTGTGCCGTAAACGAATCTGCAAAAATACCCTTTAATAAAGCGGATACTCCACATATAGCGGCACCGATGCCGATGCCTTTTTTTATTCCCCAAGTATCGATCACATAAGATGCCGGGATACTAACTATTAAATAGATCAGCATGTAGGACATCGCTAGGAAATCAATATTGAAGATCGAATTGGGATTGAATTGACCTGCGTAAAAGGTTTCAGCCGCTCGTGCGACCGGCGCATGGGTCAGCCATTGGATATTTACCATCATTGATGCCAACATAAAGGCACCTAGTACGACCCAACGATAACCATAGGTTTTAAAACTCTTTTCATTCATGTGTATGACTCCTGTGTGTAAATTGGTTTAAGGTGTAAGGTGTAAGGTTTAGGGGTTGAACCATCAACTATCAACCATCAACTATCAACTATCAACTATCAACTATCAACTATCAACTATCAACTATCAACTATTCTCCTCTTCCACTATCTTCGGTAGGCCAATCCAAGTAAGTTTTTTATAAAATTCGCCTCGTGATACTAATCTTAGTATAACAATTAATGCCAAGAGACGAACTCCTAATATCCACCAAACGTTTGCACCGACGACAACATAGAAGATCGTATCTTCAACCAAGGCGTGAACAATGCACATGGAAATGGTCAACAAACAAACATCTTTGTGCTTCAATTGATGGTTTTCATTCATCTGGAATAGTATCCCCGCACCATAAGCGATTCCAATAAAGAAACCCACCAGCCAGGGACCGATGGCATTGGCTGACATCCCAAAAAAGCGAGTAACAAAGTTGAGTTTTTCTTTAATTTTCTGACTTTGCTTCCAGAATATCAGGAATTCATAAACAAGCATAACAATGAACATCAAAGCAATAATTTCCAGAGAAGTTGTGCCGATCTTCATCAGAAAATTGATCCAGGTGAAGTCAGGAGCTGCTGCATAAGGGTTCATCACAACACCTCGAATGACCTCGGGCATGATAAGGTTCAATAACATTCCGACAATAAGACTGAAAACGATTCTTGAAAGAGCTATGCCGATCCGCCCCATCTTTAATTTCATAAGAACGGTTGTTTCAAGAATAAGATTATGGGCAAAACCGGTAATAATGGCAATGATGGTAATTTGCCGGAAAGTCAGTTCTATGACGGAGGCAGCGGCAATAGCTGCAAATAGATTATTGACCCAGGCGGCAAGTAAAACCAATGCCGCTTCACCGGGTAGTCCAAGGAGTTTCATAACTGGCTCAAATACCGGAGCGATTAGATCAAGAAAACCTATTTGGTCAAGAAAAGCTGTTAATAAAGAAACGGGAATATATATCTTGATCAGCATCCAGGAAACTTTAAGCGCCTGTTTACCGGCTTTCACGAAGATATCGCGGATATTCCTAGGTACGAATTGCTTAGAAAAATTCTTTGTTTTTTCTTCCCTTCTGTGCATTTGTAAATTTGGGATATATTTGGATGAAATGCAAACCATAAAATTGTGATGGTTGATCTGTAAC